>JBDSGZ010000035.1:0-4021 GCA_039918735.1 Ginsengibacter sp. | reverse complement strand
CGTGGCTGATAGATTCCATCGGGTGCATTTCAATTTGTCGCTGCGATTTTGGTCGGCGGAGACACCGACCGAGGCTGGGCCGTGGTTTGTGTCCGCACAAACCACGCAAGCCGCGACAATTTGAAATGCACCCTTTTTTAAACGATTCACAAAGTTTTTGCCTAAGCACACCGTTGGCGAAAGTGTTCGCTTATGTCGACTTTTGCCCGCCTTCGGCGTAATCATCCCGCTTTTGCATGAATTAAAAAGAAGCTTATAGGGCAAGCCTCGTTGCGTTGATTATAAAAACACATTCGCTTATATATAGTCTATCTTTAAATAAAACAAAATGTCAGAAAAAAACAAAAAGCAATTTGGTGTATGGATGGATTCGTACCATGCTACCATTGCAGGAAGACAAGATATTGATAATGGGAATTTTATTATTTTAGGCCATGTAAAAAATAGTGGCGCAGATAGCAACTCAAATGAAAATGCATCTAACAACCAGGAGATCGCATTAACACACAAATTCTTCAAGGAAATCGTCGCTAAAATACCAAATATGGATGAAGTACATGTTACGGGAACAGGACAGATCCAGAAACAATTTATCAAATTCTTAGCCGGTACTCCTCAATATAAAAATACTGTGTCTACTGAAAGTACTTCCAACAAAATGAACGATGAACAATTCCTCGTCTTTATCAATAAGCACTTTAATTAACTCAACAATCATTAACAAATATGGTTCTACTGCATGGCAATCACCAACAACCAACGGAGAACGTCTTCAAAAGTATTTGACTAAAAAATAAATATATCTCAAATTGAGACTCAACTCAATTCTTTCCCATCTCCATATAATCAACAGTAAGATTAGCCAACGCTTCCACACCAAGTTTGAAACCGCTTTCATCGATAAAGAAATCAGGAGTGTGATATGAAGGAGCTATTTTAGGATCCTGGCCTTTAGGCATTCCTCCTAAAAAAATAAAAAGCCCGGGCGCTTTTTCCTGGTAGAAAGAAAAATCTTCAGCACCTGTTACCGGTGGCTTTAATAATACATTTTCATTGCCTGCGGTTTTGCGTAAAGAAGGCAGCATTTTTTCTGTAAGTGCGGGATCATTGTAGGTAACAGGATAATGAGTTGTGTAAGGCAATTTGATTTCTGCTGTGGCCCCCGCTGCTTCGGCTGTCTTGGTAACTATTTGCTTAATTCTCTCTATCATCATTTTTTCATCATCCTTTGTAAATGATCTTACAGTCCCCAGCATTTCAACCTGCTCGGGAATTATATTGGGCCGGTTGCCTCCGTTTATCGCCCCGATGGTAACAACACCCACGTTCTCGGTGAGATCCAGGTTGCGGCTTACGATCGTTTGTAAACTATTAATGATTTGTGCCGATACTACAATTGGATCTATTGACGACCACGGATATGCGCCGTGCGCTGATCTTCCCTTAATTGTAATCTTCATGTCGTTAACTCCCGCCATTGTTCCGCCGGGGCGGTAAGTAATTTTCCCAACTTCAGTTTGTGAATTGATGTGCAGGCCAAATACAACATCGACTTTAGGATTTTCCATCACGCCTTCTTTCACCATTAACTCAGCTCCGCCTTCTTCACCGGCGGGAGGGCCTTCTTCCGCTGGCTGAAAAATAAATTTTACCGTTCCCTTTAGATCCTTTTTCATTGATGATAAAATTTCCGCGACACCCATTAAAATCGCAACATGGGAATCGTGACCGCATGCATGCATCACGCCAACTTCATTGCCATTGTACATCGCTTTTACTTTTGACGCAAAAGGAAGGTCCACTCTTTCTGTAACAGGAAGCGCATCCATATCAGCCCGCAATGCTACGACCGGGCCTGGTTTGCCGCCTTTCAAAATTCCAACGACACCTGTCTTTGCAACACCTGTGGTCACTTCTATGCCCAACGATTGAAGATGGTTTGCAATGATAGCGGCGGTTCGTGTTTCATGATTTCCTAATTCAGGATGTTCATGAATATCGCGTCGCCAGGCAATTACTTTTGGCTCAATTTTATCCGCAGCTTTGGTTATTTTATTTCTTACATCGGTTGTTTGAGAGAAGGATGAAAAAGAAAACAACAACAGGAATGGCAGCAGCAATTTTTTCATATATCTGATTTTTATTGGAAGAATGCAAAATACATTAATAGCGTTGATGTTTACAATTGATAATTGAAACATACCATCAGATTCTCTTTTGGTTCCCGGCAACCGATTAAAGAGTAAACCGGCACAGTCTCGAGCCAAACTGTCAGCACCCAAAATATTATTTTGTTATATTCATTATCAAAAAATATATTTGATCACACTAAACTTCTTTATCCGCTACCCAACTCACTCAAAAAAATAACCATGAAAAAAATAGGAATATTATTCGGGAAAGAAAGAAGTTTTCCTGAAGCATTTATTGAAAGAGTAAATAGCAAAAATATAGAAGGTATCATCGCAGAGCCTGTATATATAGATAAGGTAGTGCAGGGTGAAAGCAGTGGCTACGCAGTAATTGTAGATCGCATTTCGCAGGACGTTCCTTTTTATCGTGCCTTTTTAAAGAACGCCGCGCTCTCAGGTGCAGCAGTGATCAATAATCCTTTTTGGTGGAGCGCTGACGAGAAGTTTTTCAATAATTCCCTTGCAACTAAAATTGGAATTCCCGTTCCTAAGACGGTGATTATTCCTTCAAGCAGTTTACCCGCGGATACCGAAAGTCAATCTTTTTCAAACCTCGCCTATCCCATGGACTGGGAAACAATTTTTAGCTACATTGGTTTCCCGGCTTATATGAAGCCCCATGCCGGAGGCGGATGGAAGAGTGTTTACAAAGTGAACAATGCCGAAGATTTTTTTAGCAAGCATTCCGAAACCGGCGAACTCATCATGATGCTCCAGGAAGAAATTGTTTTTGATGAATATTATCGATGCTATTGCATTGGCGGCGAGCATGTGCACATCATGCCTTATGAGCCGCGAAATCCACATCACCTGAGGTATGTAGCAGAGTTTAAACCAGACAAAGAAAGGTATCAACTGATGACTGATATAGTTTTACGCCTTTGCAATTATTTGGGATATGACTTCAATACAGTTGAACTGGCACTGAGAGATGGTGTACCTTATGCGATAGACTTTTGCAACCCGGCTCCTGATGCAGAGATAACAAGTGTCGGCCAGGAAAATTTTGATTGGGTAGTGGAGAATGCTGCCAACTTTGCCATCGAAAAAGCAAAGTCTCATGAAGAAGGAAAAGACAATCTGACCTGGGGCACGTATGTACAAAGAAGTGTTGACAAGAAACAACTGTTTAAGGACCAGTTTGCATTTTAAAATTAATACACCCGTACGTTCCTGTGTTGAACGTTTTTAGAACTTCATAATAAAATTATTACATAAACAATGGCTGGTATTTCTTACAGTAATTTCACTTTGGGAATAGAAGAAGAATATATGGTCGTGGATCCTGTAACGCGGGAACTAAAGAGCCACGAACAGAAAATAGTGCAGGAAGGTGAAAAGGTTATTAAAGACAAAGTAAAGGCGGAAATGCACCAGGCCGTGGTAGAAGTGGGAACGGATATTTGCCGGGATATTGACGAAGCATTCGTTGATGTTGCCACATTGCGAAGAACGATAAGTGGAATCGCCGACAGTCTTGGTCTTTGGGTAGGCGCTGCAGGCACTCATCCTTTTAGTCATTGGGAAAGTCAACTTATAACCGACCAGGCACGCTACAGTGAAATCGTAAATGAATTACAGGAAGCCGCAAGAAGCAATCTCATCTTCGGTTTGCATGTTCATGTAGGAATGGAAAATAGGGAATTGGCAATTCACATTGCAAATTCTGCAAGGTACTTCCTGCCTCATATTTATGCGCTGAGTACCAACTCTCCTTTTTGGGAAGGAAGAAAAACAGGCTACAAATCTTTCCGAACAAAAGTGTTTGATAAGTTCCCACGGACTGGCATACCGGATTATTTCGAAAGCATCGAATCTTATGATAATTA
>JBDSGZ010000034.1:0-8235 GCA_039918735.1 Ginsengibacter sp. | reverse complement strand
GAGCTTCTATATCGCTCAACTTTGTTTTTAATGCATTGTATAAGTATTTCAGAAATACTCATGAAGGAAAGATAAAAAACTTTCTCAAAAACTTCTTGCCAGAATAACTTTTTCCTTTACCTTTGCCCTCCCAAAAAAAGTTCTTTTAGAGAAATCATTACTGGGAGTTCATTAACTCACACCAAAGTTTTTTTGGTCTGATTAAGAACGTTAACACCAAAAATTTATTTATGGCAAAAGAAATAACAGGCTATGTCAAGCTTCAGTGCAAAGGCGGACAAGCCAATCCAGCGCCTCCTATAGGCCCGGCCCTCGGTTCGAAGGGTATCAACATTATGGAGTTCTGTAAGCAGTTTAATGCCAGAACCCAGGATAAACAAGGGAAAGTTCTTCCCGTTCTCATTACAGTTTTTGGCGATAAGTCGTTCGACTTTATCATTAAAACTCCACCTGCCGCTGTTCAGCTAAAAGATGCTGCAAAAATTCAAAGTGGTAGTAAGGAACCTAACCGCGACAAGGTGGGCAAGGTTTCCTGGTCACAAGTTGAAGAAATAGCAAAGGATAAAATGGAAGATCTTAATGCATTTAGCCTCGATAGCGCCATGAAAATGGTGGCAGGTACAGCTAGAAGTATGGGATTAACTGTGGACGGTAAAGCCCCATGGGACAAATAAATAATGAGATTTCCGCTATGCGGAATAAAACTTTTTGAAATGATTACTAAAAAAAGGAAAGAAGCTAACGCCAAGGTTGATCAAGCCAAAGCCTATTCTCTCAAAGAGGCTTCTGCGCTGGTTAAAGATGTGAATATCACCAAATTTGATAGTTCAGTAGATCTTCATATACGTCTTGGCGTAGATCCAAAAAAAGCTGATCAGGCTGTGAGAGGAACTGTTTCGCTTCCACATGGTACAGGAAAAACGAAACGAGTTTTAGTTCTTTGCACGCCTGATAAGGAAGAAGCTGCAAAGGCGGCTGGAGCTGATTTTGTTGGACTTGACGAATACATTAGCAAGATAGAAGGAGGATGGACTGATGTCGATGTTATCATCGCAACGCCTGCAGTAATGCCAAAAATTGGTAGACTTGGAAAGGTGCTAGGTCCAAGAAATCTAATGCCAAACCCAAAAACAGGAACGGTAACAAACGATGTGGTGGCAGCAATCAATGATGTAAAGGGAGGCAAAATTGCGTTTAAAGTTGACAAGGTTGGGATCATTCACGCATCTATTGGACGTGTGAGCTTTTCGCCGGATAAAATTGAGGCGAACAGCCAGGAATTGATAAATGCAATTATTAGGTTGAAACCTGCTACCTCGAAAGGTATCTATTTGAAAGGTCTTAGCATGGCAAGTACAATGAGCCCGGGAATTACCATAGATGCAAAATCGGTATCAAATTAAAAAATTGCTTTGGCTGACAATCTTTCCAGGGCAAAAAAACAAAGGATATGAATAAAGAACAAAAGCAGGAAGTAATAGAAGCTTTGAAAGATAAGTTTACGCAGTATTCTAATTTTTATATTACAAATACGGAAAGCCTGAGCGTAGCGCAGATTACCAATTTACGTCGTCACTGTTTCAACAAACAGGTTGAGATGAAGGTTGCCAAGAATACACTTATTAAAAAGGCTTTGGAAAGTTTGGATAGCGACAAATATTCAGGAGTGTACGATTCTTTGCACCAGGTGACTGCCTTGATGTTTAGTGAAAGTCCCAAAGAGCCGGCACTCATCATAAGCAGTTTCCGTAAAGGATTAAATGCTGAAAAACCTGTATTAAAAGCAGCTTTTTTAAATGGAGATATTTTTGTTGGAGACCACCAGTTAATAAATCTCACAAAGATTAAAACCAAGAATGAACTGATCGGTGAGGTGATTGGATTATTGATGTCGCCAATCCAACGTGTTATTGGCGCTTTACAAAACAGGACTGAGAAATCGGAATCCGCTGAAATAGCAGAAGCGACAGCCGGCGCTCCGGAAGCTCCCGAGATGCAGGCCGCAAAGGCTTCCGAGCCCGAAGCAACAGCAGCAGAAGCTCCTGAAAGCGGATCGAAAGAAGAAGACAGTAAATCTGGCGCTGACTTAACAGAGCCGGCATCAGAAACATAAGAATTTAAAAGTTTCTCAATTATAATTTTTTTAAAACGCTCCGCCGGACCCAGGTCACTAACAGGGAAAGAAGGCGGAAAAAATAAAAATCAAAAAAAATGGCAGACGTAAAAGCATTAGCTGAGAACCTGGTTGGGTTAACAGTAAAAGAAGTACAGGAATTAGCTGAATTTCTGAAGTCAGAATATGGAATTGAACCAGCAGCAGCAACCGTAGTTGCCAGCGCTGAAGGCGCAGGCGTAGCAGCAGCCGTTGAGGAAAAGACATCTTTTGACGTAATCCTTAAATCAGCGGGTCCCAATAAGCTTGGCATTGTAAAGATGGTGAAAGAGCTTACAGGTTTAGGCTTAAAAGAAGCTAAAGACCTTGTGGACAGCGCCCCTAAGGCTATCAAAGAGGGCGTTGATAAAGCCACCTCTGAAGAAATCAAAAATAAGCTTACAGAGGGCGGTGCTGACGTAGAAATTCAGTAGATCTTTTTTTGGGGTTCCGAAGGCTGGTAATATCCGGCCTTTGCTTGTTTGAGTCGTTCCCTTAAACGATCCGTTAAAATATCTTTTCAAAGTATTTCTGCCGGAGCGTATTAAGGCAATTTTGAATAATAATTGTTACTTTTGCAATCCTTTATTTTTGGGTAACTGGCAAAGTTCCTTTATTTACCCTTTAAAGGGTCTCTCACTTTAAAATATTTTAACTAAAATATGGCTTCAGCTAAAGTTGCTCCAGATCAAAGAATCAGTTTTGGAAAAATTGAACATTTGGCGGAGACCCCGGATCTATTGGGGATACAGATCCAGTCTTTTAAAGACTTTTTTCAATTGGAAACCACACCCGATAAACGAAATGTAGAAGGGTTATTTCGAGTGTTTAAGGAAAACTTTCCTATCACCGACACCCGGAATATTTTCATGTTGGAATTCCTTGACTATTTTGTTGATCCTCCGAGGTACACCATTGAAGAATGTATCGAACGGGGATTGACATACGCAGTACCTCTAAAGGCGAAGCTTCGTCTTAGCTGTAATGATGAGGAGCACGTGGATTTCCAAACGATTGTGCAGGACGTTTTTTTGGGGAACATTCCCTACATGACTCCTCGCGGAACCTTTGTAATAAATGGCGCTGAAAGAGTGGTGGTTAGCCAACTTCATCGCTCACCGGGTGTGTTCTTCGGGCAATCTGTTCATCCAAACGGAACTAAGATTTACTCTGCACGGGTAATTCCTTTCAAAGGTGCCTGGATGGAATTTGCAACAGACATCAACAATGTCATGTATGCTTATATCGACCGGAAGAAAAAGTTTCCCGTAACAACGTTGTTGCGTTCTATCGGTTACGAAACAGATAAGGACATCCTGGAACTTTTCGGCATGGCAGTAGAAGTAAAGGCTGATAAGAAGACACTGCATGCGAACCTTAATAAGCGTTTAGCCGCAAGAGTTCTTCGTACCTGGGTTGAAGATTTTGTAGATGAAGATACCGGCGAAGTTGTGAGTCTTGAAAGAAACGAGATCGTTCTTGAGAGAGATACAATTCTTGATGAAGATAACATAGCAATGATCATTGAGCTTGAAGTGAAGAGTGTATTTATTCAACGTGAAGAGGTGAGTGGTGATTATGCAATTATTTACAATACTTTAAATAAGGATACATCCAATAGTGAGATTGAAGCGGTTCAGCACATTTATCGCCAATTGCGTGGTGCTGATGCTCCCGATGATGAAACTGCAAGAGGTATAATTGATAAGTTATTTTTTAGCGATAAACGGTATGATCTTGGAGAAGTGGGTCGCTATAAAATTAATCGCAAACTTGGTCTGAATTACCCTATCGAGAAAAAGGTTCTTACTAAAGAAGATATCATTGCGATCATAAAGTATCTCGTATTACTGACGAATGCAAAAAGTGAGATCGATGATATCGACCATTTGAGTAATCGCCGGGTACGTACTGTAGGAGAGCAATTATATGCACAGTTTGGTGTGGGTCTTGCGAGAATGGCCCGTACTATCCGTGAGCGGATGAATGTGAGAGATAACGAAGTGTTCACTCCGGTTGATCTTATTAATGCAAGAACACTTTCTTCAGTAATCAATTCATTCTTTGGCACTTCACAATTATCTCAATTTCTTGATCAGACAAATCCATTGAGTGAGATTACGCATAAGCGGAGAATCTCTGCTCTCGGGCCCGGCGGTTTAAGTCGCGAGCGAGCTGGTTTTGAAGTTCGCGACGTGCATTATTCTCACTATGGCCGTCTTTGTACTATTGAAACGCCGGAAGGACCGAATATTGGTCTTATTTCGACACTTTGCGTACATGCGAAGATCAATGAAATGGGCTTTATAGAAACTCCTTATAGAAAGGTCAAGGCGGGGAAGGTAGACATGAAGAATGTATTTTTTCTAAGTGCAGAAGAAGAAGACACCGCAAAGATAGCACAGGCCAATGCGCCTCTTGATGAGGAGTCCCGATTTATAAATGATAAGGTGAAATCCCGCGAAACTGGTGATTTCCCTATTCTCGATAAGGACGACGTTGAGTACATGGACGTTGCTCCGAATCAAATTGTTGGATTGAGTGCTTCGTTGATTCCATTTTTGGAGCATGATGATGCCAACCGTGCATTGATGGGCTCCAACATGCAACGCCAGGCAGTGCCACTTATTCTTCCACAGGTACCCATAGTAGGTACAGGACTTGAAGGCAAGGCGGCGAGGGATGCAAGGATCCAGATTCACGCTGATGGCGATGGAGTGGTAGAATACGTGGATGCAAATGAAATTCACGTTCGTTATAACCGCAATCAATCGCAAAAGCTGGTAAGCTTCGAAGAGGATCTTATTATCTATAAGTTGACAAAATTTATAAAAACAAACCAGAGCACTTGTATAAACCTGAGACCGGCTGTAAAGAAAGGACAGACTGTAAAGTCTGGCGATTTCCTGACAGAAGGCTATGCAACCAAAGATGGAGAATTGGCGCTCGGCCGCAATTTGAAAGTTGCTTTCATGCCTTGGAAGGGTTATAATTTTGAAGATGCAATTGTAATCAGCGAGAAAGTTGTAAAAGAAGATTTATTTACTTCTATACATATTGATGAGTTTGAGCTCGAGGTTCGTGATACTAAATTGGGTGAAGAAGAATTGACTCCGGATATTCCGAATGTAAGTGAAGAGGCTACAAAAGATCTCGATCAGCATGGTGTAATAAGAATTGGAGCTCATGTGAAGGAGGGCGATATTCTAATTGGCAAGATTACACCTAAAGGTGAAAGCGATCCGACTCCTGAAGAGAAATTACTAAGAGCAATTTTCGGAGACAAAGCTGGCGACGCTAAAGACGCTTCTTTAAAAGCACCAAGTGGAACGGAAGGTGTGGTTATCGATAAGAAATTGTTTCAGCGTGCCAAGAAAGACAAGAACGGCAAGGTGAAGGAAAAGGCGACGCTCGAAAAGATTGATAAAACTCACGAAAAAATTGAGGCAGATCAATCAGAGTTGCTGATCAGCAAATTGCTCACTCTGTTAAAAGATAAATCTTCTGCCGGGTTAACTAACAATTTTGGTGAAACACTCATTGGTAAAAATGTGAAGTTCACCGCTAAGAATCTTTCCAGTATTGATTATCAGAATGTGAATCCTTTGGGCTGGAGTGGCGACGCAAAAATTGATGATAACATCAATACTTTATTGCATAACTACAATATTAAATACAACGAAGAGCTCGGTAGATTTAAAAGAGAGAAATTTAATATCTCTATTGGAGACGAATTACCAGCGGGTGTCTTGAAACTTGCTAAGGTCTATTTGGCCGTTAAACGTAAGTTGAAAGTTGGTGATAAAATGGCCGGACGCCATGGTAATAAAGGTATCGTTGCAAAGATTGTTCGCCAGGAAGATATGCCTTTCCTTGAAGATGGTACTCCTGTTGATATCGTTTTGAATCCACTGGGTGTACCAAGTCGTATGAACCTCGGCCAGATTTATGAAACCGTTCTTGGTTGGGCAGGAGAAAAGCTGGACAAGAGGTTTGCAACACCAATTTTTGACGGGGCATCGGTTGACGAAATCGCGGAGCAGGTAAAACTGGCAAACCTTCCAACCTTTGGTCACACATATCTCTATGATGGTGAAACCGGTGAGCGCTTCGATCAAAAAGCGACTGTTGGTATTATTTATATCATCAAATTGCACCACATGGTGGATGATAAAATGCACGCCCGTTCAATTGGACCATACAGTCTCATTACGCAGCAGCCACTGGGTGGTAAAGCACAGTTTGGAGGCCAGCGATTTGGTGAAATGGAAGTGTGGGCATTGGAAGCTTATGGTGCTTCGAATATTCTCCAGGAGTTACTGACGTTGAAATCTGATGATATTATAGGTAGAGCAAAAACATATGAAGCCATCGTCAAAGGAGATAACATTCCACGACCCGGCGTTCCTGAATCATTCAATGTTTTGGTGCACGAGTTAAGAGGACTGGGGTTAGATCTGCAGTTTGAATAAGCTCTTTCAATGATCCGTAGAGCTGCAAAAAAATAAAATAACGTGCTGAAAGCTCATAGGGAATGGCTGACAGCTCAAAGCTAAATAACAACATGATAAGAAAAGAAAATCGTCCACGTCCAACGTTTTCTCAAATTACAATTGGTCTTACTTCCCCTGATTCAATTCTTGAAAGAAGCTATGGTGAAGTATTGAAGCCAGAAACAATCAACTATCGTACTTACAAACCTGAAAGAGATGGTTTGTTTTGCGAAAGAATTTTTGGTCCTGTGAAAGATTATGAGTGTGCCTGCGGGAAGTACAAGCGCATTCGTTATAAGGGAATTGTCTGCGACCGATGTGGTGTTGAAGTCACTGAGAAAAAAGTTCGTCGTGAAAGAATGGGCCACATTAAATTAGTGGTTCCTGTTGTACACATATGGTATTTTAAATCGTTGCCCAATAAAATCGGGTATCTCCTTGGCATGAGCTCTAAAAAACTAGAGACCATTGTTTATTATGAAAGATTTGTAGTTATTCAATCAGGGATACGTGCTGATAAAGGACAGAATTATGGTGATCTTCTGACTGAAGAAGAATACCTGGATATTTTGGACACGCTGCCAAAAGATAACCAGCATTTGCCAGATGAAGACCCAGATAAATTCATCGCAAAGATGGGCGCGGAAGCTGTTCATGATTTACTACAAAGAATAGATCTTGATCAGTTATCATTTGATTTACGCAATGCTGCTGCAAATGAAACATCCCAACAGCGCAAAGCGGACGCGTTAAAACGTCTTTCGGTTGTTGAAAGTTTTCGTGATGCGAATACAAGGATTAATAATCGTCCTGAATGGATGGTAATGCAATACATTCCTGTAATTCCACCAGAACTCAGGCCACTTGTGCCCCTTGATGGTGGTCGCTTCGCATCTTCCGATCTTAATGATCTATATCGCCGGGTTATTATTCGTAATAACCGTTTGAAAAGATTATTAGAAATTAAAGCGCCTGAAGTAATTCTTCGTAACGAAAAAAGAATGCTGCAGGAAGCAATAGACTCATTGTTTGACAACTCAAGGAAGTCGAATGCTGTAAAAGCTGAAGGCGGAAGAGCATTGAAATCCTTAAGCGACGTTCTCAAAGGAAAGCAGGGACGTTTTCGTCAGAACTTGCTTGGTAAGCGAGTGGACTATTCAGGACGTTCTGTTATCGTGGTAGGCCCTGAATTAAAAATGCATGAATGTGGCTTGCCAAAGGATATGGCTGCAGAATTATTTAAGCCATTTATTATCCGGAAGCTTATCGAAAGAGGAATAGTAAAAACAGTGAAAAGTGCCAGGAAACTCGTGGACAAAAAAGAGGCGATTATATGGGATATCCTGGAGAATATATTAAAGGGACATCCTGTTTTGCTGAACAGGGCACCGACATTACACCGCCTGTCAATACAGGCGTTCCAGCCAAAGCTTATTGAAGGTAAAGCGATACAATTACATCCTTTGGTAACAACGGCTTTCAATGCGGATTTCGATGGTGATCAGATGGCGGTTCACGTTCCGTTAGGCCATGCAGCAGTATTGGAAGCGCAAATGTTGATGTTGTCTTCCCATAATATTTTGAATCCTC
>JBDSGZ010000033.1:0-5113 GCA_039918735.1 Ginsengibacter sp. | reverse complement strand
GAGGCTTTTAATATTGAATACTGGCTGCTCGAAGAAGCGAAACTCCAGCGCATGCCAAAGCCCAAAGCCCTGACAGGAAAAATCGCTTTGATAACCGGGAGTGCCGGTGGTATTGGAAAAGCGATTGCCAAAAAATTTGTGCAGGAAGGAGCTTGTGTCATTTTGAATGATATGAATGAAGAAAGACTGGGAGAAGCGAAAGCAGAATTTATGAAGGAATTTGGCAGGGATGCATTCGTCGCGGACCTTCTTGACGTGACTAAAGCTGAATCAATAAAAGAAGCATTTGCAACTGGAGTATTGGCGTTTGGTGGTGTTGATATTGTTGTCAACAACGCGGGACTTTCTATTTCTAAGTCCATTGAGGAGCACACCGAAAAGGACTGGGATTTGCTGTATGACGTTTTGGTGAAGGGACAATTTTTTATAACCCAGCAGGGAGCCGGCATCATGAAGAAACAGGGAAGGGGTGGAGACATCATAAATATTGTAAGTAAAAATGCATTGGTCAGCGGACCTAATAATGCTGGCTATGGATCAGCGAAGGCTGCACAGTTACATCTCAGCAGGTTGAATGCTGCAGAACTTGGTAAAGAAAAAATTCGTGTGAACGTGGTGAATCCTGATGCTGTAATTGCCGGAAGTCATATCTGGAGTTCGGGCTGGGCCGAGGGACGTGCAAAAGCTTATGGAATTAAAGTGGAGGAGCTGCCCCGGTTTTATGCAGACCGTACATTATTGAATGAGATTATTTTGCCTGAAGATATTGCAAATGCGTGCTTTGCCTTCGTTGGTGGCTTGCTGAACAAATCGACAGGCAACGCGTTGAATGTCGATGGTGGCGTGGCTATGGCATTCGTGCGTTAGTACAATGATTGTTTGGTTTTCATATTCCTTTTAAATTGATTTTCATTTCACTTAAAAAAATAATGCCCTGCTTATCTTTTATAGATACAGCTTGGCGACATTTCCATGAAACGTGTTGCATTAAAAATGAAACTCCTCAAGGGTTTCGAAGCCGAGTACAAAAAGCGTCATGATGAGATATGGTCTCAATTGAAAGATTTGCTGAAGGAAACCGGCATTAAAAATTATTCCATTTTTTTAGATGAAGAAACAAATGATCTTTTTGGTTATTTCAACATTGATGATGTTACAAAATTGAATAACTTACCGCAACAGGAGATTATGAAGAAGTGGTGGAATTACATGAAAGACATTATGGAAACGAATCCCGACCATTCGCCGGTGAGTTTTCCTTTGAAGGAAGTTTTTTTCCTCGAATAATGAGGATATAAATTTTTACACTTACAATAAATTTTCTGGCAGTCTCTATTGTCTTAGAAAACGTTTATTAAAATCTATTTTATGCAAATTGAAAAATATAAAATCAGTGATCACAATCAAGCGTTGCTAAAAAAGCACAAGCGCAATTTTGATTTTGTTACAGCAGACATGCCGGGCGTAGAAGATGTCTTACAAAAGTTGATTGATTTCCAGGTTGCCATTCCAAGCTGGGCGCTGGGCACGGGCGGTACTCGTTTCGCGAGATTCATCGGAGGCGGCGAGCCGCGGACGCTGGAAGATAAGATTGAAGACATTGGATTAATGCATGCGTTGAATAAATCAAGTGGAGCAATTTCTTTGCACATTCCATGGGATATTCCGGGAAATGCTGAGAATGTCAAAGCGCTTGCTGCACAGCATGGATTGCGTTTCGATGCAATGAACTCAAATACTTTCCAGGACCAACCCGACCAGGAACTGAGTTATAAATTTGGTTCGTTGCAGCATGTAGATAAGAACGTTCGCAGGCAGGCAATTGAGCATAATATTGAGGTGATCAAATATGGTGTTGAGCTTGGTTCCAAAGCGTTAACAGTTTGGCTGAGTGATGGAAGTTGTTTTCCCGGACAATTAAATTTTCGAAAAGCATTTCAGCATACGTTGGAAAGTCTTAAAGAAATTTATGCCGCTTTGCCGGAAGACTGGAAAATATTTATTGAGTACAAAGCATTCGAGCCGAATTTTTATTCCACGACTGTTGCCGATTGGGGACAATCATTATTGTATGCAAACAAACTTGGAGAAAAGGCGTTCACATTGGTTGACCTTGGGCATCACTTGCCAAATGCAAACATTGAGCAAATTGTTTCAGTCTTGTTGATGGAAGGAAAGCTCGCAGGTTTTCATTTTAATGACAGCAAGTACGGTGACGATGACCTCACCGTTGGATCTATAAAGCCCTACCAGTTGTTCCTAATTTTTAATGAGCTTGTGGAAGGAATGGATGCAAGAAGCATGGATCATGCGAACGATCTTGGCTGGATGATCGATGCAAGCCACAACGTAAAAGATCCCCTGGAAGATTTGTTGCAATCGGTAGAGGCAATCATGATTGCTTATTCACAAGCTTTATTATTAGACAGAAAGAAATTGGTGGAAGCTCAACAAAGAAATGATGTCGCAGCTTGCCAGGAAATTTTGCAGGATACATTTCGTACGGATGTACGCCCAATCGTTGCAGAAGCAAGATTGAGAGCAGGCGGTGCGTTGGAGCCATTGCAATTATTCCGTCAATTGAAAGTGAGAGATTCTTTAATACAGCAGCGGGGAAGTAAGACAGTTGCTACAGGTCTGTAGCAGTGACTATTTTTCACATTAAACCGTACTTCTTTCAATCCCGAATGTCTTTCTTTTCTAAAGAACATCTTTCTCCTCAACATGAATAGGATTCCAGTTATAGCAGTTTATGATATTGGTAAAACCAATAAGAAATTACTGTTGTTTGATGAACGCTATAAATTGATTCGGGAAGAAAGTAAACACCTTGAAGAAATAAAAGATGAAGATGATTTTCCCTGTGAAGACGTGAACGCTCTTACTCATTTTATTCAGGCTTCTTTCAATGAATTATTAAGAGACAAACGTTATGAAATTAAAGCAGTCAATTTCACTGCCTATGGTGCAAGCTTTGTTTATCTTGATGAACATATAAACGTTAGGTTGCCTCTATACAACTACCTGAAACCCTATCCTGCAGCACTTAAGGAAAAATTTTACAATGATTTCGGAGGAGTGAATGAATTTACCCAGGTAACGGCTTCCCCCGTTTTAGGAAGTCTTAATTCAGGCATGCAGTTGTATCGTATCAAATATGAAAAACCGGACGTCTTTGAAAAGATAAAGTATGCATTGCATCTTCCCCAATATGTAAGCTTCGTTCTTACAGGAAATTTAGCATCAGATATCACGAGTATCGGTTGTCATACAAACCTGTGGGATTTTCAAAAAAATCAATATCATGCATGGGTAGAAAAGGAAGGTGTACTAAATAAATTACCTCCTATTGCAAATCTTGAAAACATCGCTGCAAAAGAAATTGATGGAGCCATTTCTGCCGGAATCGGATTACACGACAGTTCGGCTGCATTGATTCCATACCTGCTTTCTTTCAGCGAGCCTTTTGTTCTTATCTCCACCGGCACCTGGTGTATTACATTGAATCCCTTTAATGACGAGCATTTGACGCAGGGAGAACTCCGGCAGGATTGTTTGTCTTATTTATCCTACAAAGGAACGCCGGTAAAGGCTTCAAGATTATTCGCGGGTTATGAACATGAGCAGCAAATAAAAAAGTTGTCTGAACATTTCGGAAAAGAGTTGGACTATTATAAAACGGTACAATACGATTCCCGGATTGCTGGTGCTATCGTTCCGGATGAAAAAGCAGTAAGCCTCGATGTGAATGATGCAACGATAAAATCATCTGCTTTTGGTTTAAGAGATTTGAAAACTTTTGCCAGTTATGAAGAGGCTTACCATCATTTAATTGCCGATATTATTGTGCAACAATTACAAAGCACCAACCTGGTATTGAAAGGAACAAAATGCAAACGGATCTTTGTGGATGGCGGATTCAGCGGCAACCCGGTTTACATGAATATGTTAGCTCATGCCTTTCCACGAATGGAAGTGTTTGCGGCTTCGCTACCTCACGCATCCGCTCTTGGTGCGGCTTTGGTTATTCACGAGCATTGGAATAGTCAACCTTTGCCTCCTGATATTATTGAATTAAAATACTATTCCGCGCCTGGATCAACGATGGTTGGAGCGGCGTTGCCGGAAAATAATTAACCCCGAATATTTTTTTCTTATCGATTTTTTTTAAAAATTTCGCTCTTTCTAATTTGGTAGAATTCAGCGTTACTATTTAAGTACGTCCAGGAGTCGCCACATATTTCGTCTCACTTCGTTGCTACTTCCATCATAATTATTTACAATGAATGCGAAAGTATATTCTGCACCCGTTTTGCTCCGGATGAAGCCGGTATAAGATACAACGCCCCCGATGGAACCGCTTTTCATTTTAATGCCATTTATCAATGGGAGGCCGTCATAGAAAGCGGCAAACCAGGATTGTTTTTTTGCATATTCAAGAACCGTTACCAGGGCTGATGGCGTCGCCCTATTTGCAGGTGAAAGCCCGCTGCCATCGAAGATGTTAAGCGCAGAAGTTTCTATTCCCTTTTCTTTCCAGAATCTTTTTACTACGCTGATTCCACTGTCTGCAGAACCACTCTGATTCAATTCTTTTCCCAGCGTTTTCAAAAGTGATTCTCCATAGAGATTGATACTCTTTTTCAGGAACCAATAAACAATGCTGTCAAGCGGCGGAGAACTATAAGTGAAAAATAAATTTGCGTTCCGGGTATTTGTCTCAACGTTTTTTGCCTCAACTATGGTTTCGATTGGCTTATTTTTCAAGGCTGCTTCCAGCGTTGCGGCCAGTTGCCGCGCAGGGTGTGGCATTGCGCCGGAAATACTAAAGCCATTTTCATTTACGGGAATTGTTCCGCGCAGATAGCCGTGTTCTTCATCAAGTGGTAAATAAATATAGGCATTGTCTCCGCTGCCTTTTCTTGCCGTAGTTGCCATTGGCTTTAAATTTAGCCCTGTGATGAAGGAAGGTTTCGTGCCGGCAATTTGCACAGTGTCGCCAATGCTGCTTCCTGAATTCAGCAAAAGATCATACTGGTTTTCCCGCCAATTCAGCCCACGTGCTCCTGCGCCATAGTAGCTTCCAATGTCTTGCCATATCCATCCATCGGGA
>JBDSGZ010000032.1:0-8723 GCA_039918735.1 Ginsengibacter sp. | reverse complement strand
AATAGTCAGGATAAAGATTAACTTCGTCTCTCTTCATATTTAGACCAGCCTTTCACCGATAGTTGATTTGGATGAATATGAGAAAAATGTTCCACACCGGCCGGGAAAGCTCTATCGATTTGACTATGACAAATACGAGCGAAACAAAAAGACCTGGTCTGGTATAGATTTCTTATTTACAAACGATCCCGAAAATTCTTCTTCCACAACCATCATCTTAGGCATAATTCATGTAAGACTTTCCTTTTAAAAAGCTGACCCATGAAAGCAATAAGAATACATAAGTTCGGGGGACCTGAAGTGTTACTCTATGAAGATGCTCCAACACCGGAGCCGGCCGCCGATGAAGTTCTGGCAAAAGTAATTGCGACTGGCGTAAATCCTATCGATTGGAAAATACGATCGGGGTATGCAAAGAATCGTTTTCCCATAAACCTGCCGCTCATTCCAGGATGGGATTTTTCAGGCGAAATAGTAAAGGTGGGCAGCCAGGTTTCTAATTTCAAAGTTGGTGATGAAGTTTACGGAAGACCTGATCCAACGCGGGATGGCACCTATGCAGAATATGTCGTAGTAAAAGCTGACCAGGTAAACCATAAACCCAAAAGTATCAGTCACAAGAAGGCGGCAGCAGTGCCGCTGGCGGGACTCACTGCATGGCAAGCATTGTTTGATCATGGCCATCTTCGCGCCGGGCAAAAGGTATTAATTCATGGCGCTTCAGGTGGTGTTGGATCCTTTGCAGTTCAGTTCGCGAAGTGGAAAGGAGCCTATGTTATTGGAATTGCATCTGCAGATAATATTGACTTTTTGTATGAGCTCGGTGTTGACCAAGCCATAGATTATAAAAAACAAAAATTCGATGAAGAGACGGCGAATGTCGACCTTGTAATCGACGTTATCGGAGGTGAAACGCAGCGCCGATCTCTAAACATAATTAAAGAGGGTGGCCGCCTGATCACAACCGTTGCTGCTGAGTTCCAGGAGCAGGCTAACAAAAAGAATATCCACCTGGAAAATTTTTTAGCAAAATCTACACCATCAGACCTGCAGCAGATTGCAGACCTCATCGACTCAGGTAAGATAAAACCCGTGATAGCAGAATTTTTGCCCTTGAAAGAAGCGGCAAAGGCGCAGGAAAAAAGCGAAGCCGGGCACACTCGTGGAAAGATAGTGTTGACCGTAGAAAATGAGAACGCTTAGTCGCGCCTATCCTTCCTTTCTTCAACGTAAAACAGTCGCATCCGTGATGTACTCACAACTATTTTCTACGACTTTATTACTGGCTTTTTTTTCATAATGCAGAGCACTGTTAATTTCTTGCGATTGTATTTGTCATAACGAGAGCTGAGCAAAATATTTATCTTTAATACGCAGCAATAAAAGAATAGCTCCTCCTGTATCATCTAATCAAACACAGTTTATGTACCAAACAATTGATGATGTCGTTGCGTCGCTCAATACAATTGTTTCCGATTGTGAACAAACAAAAAATCGTAGTGGTTATTTTGCAGCATTGTATAAGCGAATGACGATTGCAGTAAAAGAAGGTATCCAAAATAACGCTTTTGTTGATGGCAAGCGAATGGAGAAATTGGACATCGTTTTTGCAAATCGTTACCTTTCTGCCTATGAAGCTTATCATCGAAAAGAGGAATGTGGCACCTCCTGGAAGTATGCTTTTGACGGATGTATCAATGAATCGCTTACGGTGATACAGCAACTGATTCTTGGCGTCAACACCCACATAAACCTTGATCTTGCCATCGCTTCTGCTGTTGTCGCTCCCGGCGATTCCATTCATGCACTCGAAGCGGATTTCAATCGAATCAATGATGTGATTGCTTCTTTGTTTGATGATGTGCAGCAAAGTCTTGAAGGAGTATGGTGGCCGATGAAATTTTTAAAACGTGTGGGTAAAACGCAACAAACAGATGTGTTGAATTTTAGTATTGGCGCAGCCCGAAAAACAGCATGGGCTAATGCCGTTATACTTGCAGGCCTGAATGAAAATGAGCAGCATGCTTACGTGCAGCAAATGGATGCGATTGTTTATCATATTGCGGAAAAGATAATTAACCCGGGATTTTTTGCAGGACTGTTGATGAAAATTGTTCGCATGACCGAATATAACGATGTGGCCCGAACGATAAATCTCATCGATACAACTGTTGCGAAATAATTGAATTGCACCCTTCAAATGCTTTCGGTGTCTCCAGGAAATATTTTGTTTCTTTTACTTAACTAAAAAGAATGAGAACTGTCAACGATTGGCTAAACGAGTATGGAGAAAGCCACAGAAATGAAACCAATAAGATGATTCATTGGATCTGTGTACCATCTATTTTCCTTTCAATTACTGGGTTATTTTATTCGATAAAACTGCCGCTGTGGCTCAATGCTAACCTGCAATTGAACGTCGCAATGATTATGCTCTTATTCGTGATTGTTTATTACTTTTCTCTATCTGCTTCCCTTGGTTTCGGCATGTTGCTTTTTTCACTCCTCTGTTTAGGTATGTGTTATGCCATTGAAACCTATCTCGGTATTTCGTTAGCGCTACTAAGTATAATTATTTTTGTCGTGGCATGGGTCGGCCAATTTTATGGACACAAGGTGGAGGGGAAAAAACCATCTTTTTTTAAAGATGTGCAGTTTTTATTAATTGGCCCGATGTGGCTAATGAGTTTTGTCTACAAAAAAATTGGAATCAAATATTAGACTCATTCTTCACTACCAAAATGATTCCTTATCAGTGTGGCTTTTGATTTACCAACCACTGTGGCAAGTTCGTCTACTGACAGTTCTTTTATTTTCTTTACCGATTTGAATTTCTTCAAAAGACTGTCTGCAGTATTATTCCCAATTCCCTTGATGGTCTCTATCTCATTTACGAACGTACCACGGCTGCGCTGGTTTCTATGAAAAGTAATTCCAAACCGATGGACTTCATCCCTGATCCTTCTTATTAATTTGAGACTTTCGCTGTCCCACGGAAGCTTAATAGACTGCCCGTCGCCCGGAAAAAAAATCTCCTCTTCCTTCTTTGCAAGTCCAACAACAGTCATCTTTCTCTCTAATTGCAGCTCTTCAAGCGCCTGGACTGCAGCATTCAATTGTCCCTTGCCTCCATCAATAATTATAAGATCGGGTAGCGATGTATTTTCCTGTAAAACACGCTTATATCTCCTGTACACAATTTCCTTCATGCTTGCAAAATCGTTGATGCCACTAACAGTTTTAATGTTGAATTTCCTATACTGATTTTTATCAGGCAATCCATTACTGAAATGAACCATCGCGGCAACCGGATAGCTTCCCTGGAAATTTGAATTGTCAAAACACTCTATAATTTCGGGTACACTTGATAAGTGCAAATCGCTTTGCAACTGCAGCAACACCTTTTGCTTCTCTTTGTCGGATTTACCTTCGAGCCGCAGCATTTTCTTCCTTTCTAATTCTTCAATAAAATAGTTTACATTTTTTTCTGAAAGCTCGAGTAACTTTTTTTTATCTCCTGCTTTGGGAACTGTAATGGTAACTTCACTCACTGGATAATCGATTTCGAATGGTACGATGATTTCTTTTGACTCACTATTGAAAGTTGCACGCAACTGCGCAATGGCAAATGATAAAACTTCGGCCTCTGTTTCGTCTAATTGTGGCTCCAGCACAATTGTTTTTGTCATTACAATTGTTCCTTCGCTTACCATCAAATAATTTATGTATGCTATACGCCCATCTTTCAGTAATGAGAAGACATCAGCATCTCCAACATGCTCATGAACTACCTTTGATCTTGCTTTGTAATTTTGGAGATGCTCTATTTTCTTTCTTAGTATTTCCGCTTTTTCAAACTGCATTTCTCTCGCGTAATTCTCCATCTCACTTTTAAATTGCTGAATCACCGGATTCAGATTTCCTTTCATTAAATTCTTTAGTTGAGATAGCCCTTCTGCATAATCTTCCGGCGTCTGCAAACCTTCGCAGGGACCCTTGCAGTTACCAAGATGATATTCCAAACAAACTTTAAACTTCTTCTTTCTGATGTTGGCTTCCGTCAAGTTGAGTTTACAAGTACGTAGTTGAATATTTTGCTTTATAAAAATCAATAATTCTCTCACTCTCCCTACGGAAGTAAAAGGACCAAGATATTGCGAACCATCATTAATTTTTGACCGAGTCAGAAACACCCTGGGAAAAGGTTCATTCTTGATGACAAGATAAGGGTATGATTTATCGTCTTTCAGGTTGATGTTAAACCTCGGCTGGAACTGCTTTATCAGTGAATTCTCGAGGAGGAAAGCATCCTGCTCATTGTCCACGATGGTGAATTCAATCTTAGAAATGCGGCGAACAAGCTCGTAGGTTTTGTAGCCGGTGAAGGTTTTAGTAAAATAAGAACTTACTCTTTTACGAATATTTTTGGCCTTACCGACATAGAGCAATTCATTTTTATCATCAAAATATTTATAAATTCCTGGCTGTGTAGGTAAAGTCTTCAGTAAGGATTGAAATACATCATTCGTCATTGGAAATTATTTGCCTGATTTTAGCGAACAGGCATTATCATTCACTAAAATCCCATTTGACAATTTCTTCTTTTACAATCGGCTCTTTTCCCGGCAACTGAGTTATAGACCGCACATTGAACCATTTACCTGTTTTCCAGGTAAGCTGCATCGTAACAGGAGTCGAGTCCACTCTATCTTCTTTCAGCATATAAATGCGTGACACGCTATTTTTTTGAGGATCGATATAAACATCAAGGTGCTTCAGCTTTATTGAGTCTGGTTTGTTTTCTCTTGCATCATACGAGAAAGTATAGGCATTTAAAGTTTGATCAAGAAATGATTTCCCATCAAAAAATGCAGCCATAGAAAGCGAATCAAATAAAGGATGGAGAAATGGCTGCGCCAATCTCCTGATATCTTCTCTTTTCAACCAGGTGGAATCTACATGATTTCCATTTATATCAAGCCTCAAAGGAGTCACAGGTGCCTTATCCAATTCACTTAGCTGCCCCATTATAAAATCAGTAACCGGAAAATATACGATCTCGGGCTCAGGTGTTATTTCTCTCGGAACTAGTTTTTGTTCCTGCCGGCCACATGCTCCGGAAAATACGAACAGAGTGAAGATGACTACCTTAAAAAGTTTCTGCATTGGCAAAATTACGAATAAAAAAAAGCCGCTGCAGGGTACGGTGCAACGACTTTTGAAAATGGTAGTTAAAAAATAAAAACGAAAGACAAAAAAATTTATTGCGGAATTAAATCCAAATATTTAATTTCTCTATTTACTTATACCAACTCTTATACCATAATCGATTAAATGCTCTTTCACCGGATAGGATTTTTCATAAGATGACAGCCACTGGTAACGAATGTTAGGGCCGACATTCCATTTCAACTTATGTGACCTGAAGGAGACAAAAGGCGCGAAGTTACTTCCCACATTCCATTTCCTCAGTAAGTCAGGAACTTCTACATAATTCTTTCCGTTCGAAGAAAGCACAAACGCATCTGCATTTATTACATAGGATGGTTCCACATCTAAACCCAACTTAACTTGTAGTTTGTCGTTGGCCCAAACCATATATTGTAAGCCAACCGGTATGGATGCCTGGTAGCTATAATTGTGCAATATGACCGACGAGATGCCGGTGCCGTCACCATAATGAGTTACAAAACCACGCGTAAACGTACCACCCGTTGACGGATCTTTTAATATAAGATTCGACAGTGTGGGATGTACAAGATTAGAAACAATATTATAGCCTGAACGGGTAATATTTGCACCGACGGTGAATTCAATATTCGAAATAATTGCGTAATTCATTTGTAGTCCGGCCTCAAACCCCAGTGCTGCAGACCGAATTACCCGCATGTCTTTTTGCACCCGCTGTGGACCAGAAGCCACAAGTGTGGAATTCAACGCTGAATTTTTTAAAGGTTGACCTTTAAAAGCAACATTGCTCATGGCTACTCCGGCATAGTAAACCCAACTGATTTTCTCATTCTTTTTCTTTGTCTTCCTGCCGACTTCGCTGCTGCTGCTAAACTTATTTAAAGGAGTGGCGACGATCCCCGTAATAATAAGATTGCTATTAAAAGAAACGTTAGGAATTACCTGCCTGGTAAATTGATTTTCCACCTGCTCCGAGGCAAAAGAATACAGTAATGAAGAGACAGGTGAGCCTTCAAAAATTCCAGGTATGTTCGATATTTCCGCAATGCCCTTAGCACTAAAAGCGTCTACAATTCCGGAATAATTTTGCAAAGGCGTTTCAGTGGAAAAAATACCATTATGTTGAGGTAATAAAGTCTTGGCCTGGGTTAATGGAGCAGGTTTTACGCCTTGCGAAAGAACATTCCTGCGATCTCCTTTGTCAGAAACTTTATTCCCGGCATCAGCTTTCAAGTTGACAATAGCAACTGGTTGTGCTTCTGACGATGCAGACACCGTTGTATTTTCTTCTTTAGCCTTTTTGTTTTGGAGCTCGCTTTCTCTTGTTGCAGTTACTCCGTTGTCTTTCCGATCCTGAAACTTTCCATTTCCGGGAATAGCTTGTGCTCTTTGCAAATTGTTGGTTATAGAAATATCATGTTGTTCACCTGCTGCAATTGTACTCTTGTCTGCGGCATTCTTATCCGGACTTGTATTAATGTACCCCACGAATACTATTGAGAAAATTAAGATGAGGGAAATCATTACAGAAGGCCATCTTCTTCCAGGGTGAAGATCATTGTATATACCATACCATACTTTTTTGGACGGAACCATTTTTAGTTGGTTCATCTGTTCTTGTAAGGAAAGCTCAAAATCATCTAGGTAAAATTCTTCTTCCATTTGGCACGTTTTCAGTTATCGAGGTAATAAGAGTTAAGTTTTGGTTTTGGTTTTGGTTTAAAAGCTTAAAGACTTCCAGACACCATTCGCACTTTCTGTCTTGGCAACTGAAGCATTTGGTTTTTAAGCAAGATGTCTTCAAGCATAGATTTAGCACGTGTATATTGTGAGCGGCTGGTGCTTTCTTCAATATCCAATATGGACGCAATCTCCCTGTGGGAATATCCTTCTATTGCATACAGATTCAATACAGTTCTGTATCCCAACGGTAATAACCTAATACACTCTACAATTTGTTTTGCCTGGATGAGCGATGGAATATTATCACTCTTCAAATGCAATGTAGTGGCATGAAACAGGTCAACCGTGTCACAGAACTTTTTGTTTTTCTTTAAGATATTAATGCAAGTGTGTACTATGATCCTCCTGATCCAACCCTCGAGGGCACCCTGCCCCCGAAACTGGCGAATTTGCGAAAACACTTTGATAAATCCTTCCTGCATCATGTCTTCTGCATCTTCGCGACTTCGGGCAAATCGATAGCATACACCGAGCATACGAGGACTGAATCGGCCGTACAATACTTCTTGCGCAGAAGCATCATTCCTAAGACAGCCCTCAAGCATTTGCTCTTCTGTCATATATTTTTGCTTGGTTTAACCCTACTAAGGTAGGACAAATAATGAGTATAATAGCTGCTTGCATTTTAAAAATAAGCTGATAATTTTTCCCTCAATCTACTATTGAACGAGGGAGGAACGTTTTGAAATACAGCTCTTTCTTTAAATTTATTTCCCTTCAACGAGCAGACTATGGTTGACCAAAAAATTCGAAGGAGACTTGCCAGGAACCAGGAACGCGATCCAATATCCTAAAATGTTTAATCAATTAGAATATTTCCAGTCATCTGTTCGGGAATCGGAAGCTTCATTAGTTTCAAAATCGTTGGCGCCACATCTCCCAGTTTGCCCGGCTTCATTGATCCTTTCCATTCGTTATCGATAATAAACAAAGGAACAAGATTCTTTGTATGAGCAGTATTGGGGGTTCCATCTGGGTTTATCATGTAGTCCGCATTCCCATGATCTGCTGTTAAAAAAATAGTATAACCATTCTCGAGGCCGGCAGTCACCACCTTTTGAACACATTGATCCACCGTTTCTACGGCTCTTATCACTGCACTCCAAACACCCGTATGTCCTACCATATCAGCATTTGCAAAATTGAGGCAAATAAAGTCCATCGTCTTATTCTTTATTTCGGGTAACAATGCATCTGTCACTTCCAGGGCGCTCATTTGCGGCTGAAGGTCATAAGTTGCCACTTTCGGGGAGGGGATCATTATTCTTTTTTCACCACTGAACGGAACTTCACGTCCACCACTGAAGAAAAAAGAAACGTGGGGATATTTTTCAGTTTCTGCAATTCGAAGCTGTGTCTTATTCTGTGCCGCTAACACTTCCCCAATCGTATTGACTAGGTCATCTTTTTCAAAAATGACATTGATATTTTTGAAGTTGTGATCGTACCTCGTCATCGTCGTATAGTTCAAATCGAGCGGCTTCATGTCGTATTCAGGGAAGGCTTGCTGGGTGAGCGCTTCCGTTATTTCCCTGCAACGGTCAGTACGAAAATTGAAGCAGATAACTACGTCTCCATCTTGTATGGCTGACAATGGAACTTCTGCATTTATGATTGGCATTAAAAATTCATCAGTAACATTATTTTCATAGGAGGCTTCAACGGTGCCTATTACATCGTTTGTAACCGTCCCCGTCCTTTTCACCAAAGCGTCATAGGCAATCTTAACACGCTCCCATCGCCTGTCCCGGTCCATCGCGTAATATCGCCCAGTAACGGTTGCTATTTTC
>JBDSGZ010000031.1:0-4713 GCA_039918735.1 Ginsengibacter sp. | reverse complement strand
GCAAATGCACCCGATTCCAAACCAACTTGTAAACTGCTTGGCACACCTATTTCAAGAAGGTCCTTAAAAGTCTGCCATCTTAATTTCCACTGGTTTTTTCTGACCGCGATATATTTGCGAAAGACTGAATGCTTATTAAGTACGATCATAAAAGCCATCAAAATTAACACCCTCGTTATTAAAGTGCCAAGCCCGGCACCAGTGAGCTCCAGCCTCGGAAACCCCCAGTTGCCATAGATTAGTAGCCAGTTGAAAAATACGTTTACAGGAAGCGCCGACACGGAAAGTAGCATGGCTGTCCTTGTTCTTTCCAATCCATCAGTAAACTGCTTAAGCGCTATGAACATGATCATCGGAATGGTTGACCATGCGAGGATTTGCAGGAAGGGAACTGCCAATATCGCTACCTCTGCATCCTGCCCGAGGTGGAATAAAATATTTTTTCCAAAATTTAATAACAAAGCAATCAGGACTGCAGCAAAAGTGCATAACCAAAAACCATTGTATAAGTAGTGAGATACTTTCAAGCCGTCTCTTCGTCCATGGGCAGTTGATACAGTTTGTGAAATTGCTATGGTCATACCAATACCTAATACGAAAGGAACATTCATTACGCTGTTCACCAGCGCAGCGGCCGCAAGATGCTTGTAGCTGATCGATCCCACCATAATATTGTCAATGACTCCCAAAGCCATTTGAGTGAGTTCACCTAGAATGATTGGTGTAGACAATCGCCATGTTCTCCACGCCTGGGCTTTCAAACTCATAAGGCGGCAAAGCTAACGATTCGCTTTTTACAAGGCTCAGCGGGTCATAATAATTAGCGTGGTTTCAGGCATGTTTAAGATCTTTGATCACCGCGATCTGAAGACTGATATTATTTTTATTCTTTAAAAACATGGCACGTTGGCTTATGAAATATTGGAAAATTACAAGAGTTCGCAATGAAACAAATTTCATTTGCTTTTTGATGTAATTCATTTGCCAAACCCACTTTCGACTCATCTGTGATAGTCACTGTCGGGTGTAACGTTACTTCTGTAAAATGGCCACTACCATCATCAGTTTCTTCCATCGTGCCAGTAGCGTGGTCTACATATTCGGTCACCACTATCCCCGCAACAGAGCAGAGGTGCAGGTAAGAGAGCATATGACATCCGGCTAAAGAAGCCACCAATAATTCCTCAGGATTGTATTTTGTTTTATCACCTCTAAAGGCCGGATCAGATGAGCAAAGAATAGCTACTTTATTTTCGACGGATATGACGTGACTTCGTTCGTAGGAGCGATAGTCACTTGTTCCGCTCCCACTATTGCCGGTCCATGTAGATGATACATTATAAATATGTTGGCGCTTCATTGTGATTTATTTTTCCAAAAATATTTTTAATAAAGGATAATTTTCCAGGAAATATTTTTGAAAAACCATAAGCCGAATACATTAACTTTTTTAAGTTCTAATTCGGCAATCCAATAAAAAATAAATGAATAACTTGAGAGGCCGCAATTTTTAATTTATTAACAAGCCAAAATTTTAAAATGGAACCGATCAATACTGCGTTATGTTCATTTGGAATGAGTGGATGGGTTTTTCACGCACCATTCATTAAGATAAACCCAGGATTTAATTTATATGCTGTTTGGGAAAGAACGAAGAATCTGGCAGCACAAAAATATCCGGAGGCAAAAACTTACAGAGGATTGGAAGATATGCTGGCCGATGATGCCGTTGAGTTGGTTGTTGTAAACACTCCAAACTATACCCATTTTGATTATTCGCGAAAAGCCCTGGAGGCTGGCAAACATGTGATCGTGGAAAAGCCTTTCACCATTTCAGTGAAAGAAGGAAAGGAATTAATCGACATCGCAAAAAAGGTTGGAAAAAAATTATCAGTTTATCAGAATCGTCGTTACGACAGCGATTTCAAGACAATAAAAAAAGTAGTTAACCAAAACTTACTTGGAGACCTGGTAGATGTGGAAATGCATTTTGACCGGTATAAGCAAGAACTCAGTACAAAGATTCACAAAGAAACATCCGGACCGGGAAGTGGTTCTTTATACGATCTCGGTTCACATTTGATCGACCAGGCATTGCAGCTATTTGGTATGCCTGAGAAAATTTTTGCTGATATCCGGGCTATTAGGCCAACCTCACAGGTGGATGATTATTTTAATCTTTTACTTTATTATGAAACTTTTCGTGTTAATTTAAAATCGAGCTATTCCGTTAGGGAAGCTCTGCCGGCGTATATTTTTCATGGCCTGAAAGGATCATTTATCAAAGCAAAAACCGATGTACAGGAAGAGATGTTGCAGGCAGGAAAATCTCCCCGAAGCGAGGACTGGGGCACGGAACCTGACAGCCAAAAAGGACTCCTGCACACGGAAATAAACGGTGAAGTGAAAAGAGAATATATTAAATCTGAGCCGGGAAATTACAATGAATTCTACAATGGAATCTTTGAAGCGATTCGGAATGAAAAGCCATTGCCAGTGACTGCTGAAGAGGGTTTAGACGTAATCAAAATAATTGAAGCGGCTTATGAAAGCAGTGAAAAACAAAAAGTGATTGTTTTAAAATAAAAATAAAATCTCGGTGTTTCTCTGTGAAAAACTCTGGGGCTCTCTGTCAAAAAAAATTACACAAAGAGAAAGCAGAGAGGCACAGAGGACCAAAGAGGAAATTTTATAGAAAAAAATGGATGATTAAGTTATGAATTTATCAAAACGTAATTTAAAGGATATTGACTCTTCTCATGTCATTGTACCGGACGGACAAGTATTTGACCTGCCAGAAAAAGTATTGCAGTTCGGTACCGGTATGTTGCTTCGTGGATTGCCTGAGTACTTTATTGACAAGGCAAACAGGATGGGAATTTTCAACGGACGGATTGTTGTTGTGAAGTCAACATCCCAGAATGATACTGTGGATTTTGATACGCAGGATGGCTTATACACTCTTTGCGTAAGAGGCGTGTTGAATGGAAAAAACATAGAAGAGAATATTATCAATTCATCTATAAGCAGGGTGCTAAAAGCTTCTGAAGAGTGGCCGCAAGTACTGCAGTGTGCACACAATGAAAGTTTGCAGGTGATCATTTCAAATACCACGGAAGCAGGAATCAAGTTGATGAAAGAAGATGATATTTATGGAAATCCTCCCACATCTTTTCCCGGCAAATTGCTTGCTTTTTTGTTGAAAAGATTCGATGTGTTTAAAGGTGCTGAAGACAGTGGACTTGTCATTGTCCCCACGGAATTGCTACCAGGCAACGGAAAAATTCTTAAGTCCATCGTGTTGGAACTTGCCCAATTAAAGGGACTGGATAACGCATTTATAGAATGGTTGAACTCCTGTAATTATTTTTGCAATTCGCTTGTTGACCGGATTGTCACGGGAACTCCTGAGGAAAAAATAAAAAAGGAAATCGAAGATCGTTTGGGCTATAAAGATAATTTGTTAATCGTTTGTGAAGTGTATAAACTCTGGGCCATTGAAGGAAATGAGCAGGTCAAAAAAATACTATTATTCGCAGAAGCAGACGAAGGAATCAAAATTAAACCGGATATTGACTTGTATCGTGAACTGAAATTGCGTTTGCTAAATGGAACTCACACGCTAAGCTGTGGAATTGCATTCCTGGCCGGAATTGCCACTGTGAAGGATGGGATGAATGACGAGGCGATGTCTGCATATATCTGTACTTTAATGAAGCAGGAGCTTGCTCCTTCTGTTCCCTATGAAATTGACGATGAAACTATTAATAGTTTTATTGATGCAGTGCTTGACAGGTTTCGAAATCCACATATTCTTCATCACTGGAAAAACATAACCCTGAACTATACTCAGAAAATGAATATTCGCTGCATACCTTTGCTAATAAATTATCTAAAAAATGAGAACGAAGTACCTGAATTATTTGCGCTGGGCTTCGCTGCCTATTTGAGATTTATGAAAGTCGAATTCAGGAAAGGAAACGAATTTTACGGTGAGTTAGATGGAGTTCAATATTTGCTCCAGGATGAAATGGCCGAAAAGTTTTTAAACTTCTGGAAAGATTCTCCACTGGATACGGTTGTTAAAAACATTATGAACGATTCCTCACTATGGGGCGGGCAACTCTCAGGTTTAACTCACTTCCAACAATCCGTTACCGAAAAGCTTTTCATGTTAATGAAAAATGGAATGAAATCGGAATTAAAAAAAGTGATTTCAAAAAAAAATGAAAGAGATGAATTATAAAATAGCAAAAGTGCATCCGGATGACAATGTTCTGGTAGCGTTAACCAATCTTAAAGAAGGTGAAAAAGTAGGCTATAACGGGGAAGAGTATGTCATTAAGGGAAGTGTTGCAGCAAAACATAAGTTTGTAACAAATGACCTAAATCCGGGAGACGAATTATTCATGTACGGAGTGCTTGTTGGGAAAGCCCAATCCTTTATTGCGCGTGGCTCCGCTGTTACTACTTCGAATGTAAAACATGCATCCAATAGTTATGAGGTTGGCGAAAGAAAATTGGCCTGGGAAAAGCCCGATGTCTCAAAATTTGTGAGTCGAACCTTTAAAGGATTTCACAGGGCTGATGGAAAAGTTGGAACTGCCAATTATTGGTTGGTGGTTCCCATGGTATTTTGCGAAAATCGTAACCTGGATGTGCTGCGGGAAGCATTGGTAAATGAATTAGGTTATGGAAGAAATCAGAATAGAA
>JBDSGZ010000030.1:0-3661 GCA_039918735.1 Ginsengibacter sp. | reverse complement strand
TTCTTGACGAAGCCGCCCCTGTCGGCAGATGCTATCGTGCATATCCCTGCCACAAGTAAAAGGGTAAAAAATATTTTAGAAGTTTTAATCATTGTTAAAAATTATTCTAATCTTAACAAAGATACAAAAAGTTTCTTAAAATGCATGCCGTTCATCATATAATCGCGAAATTATTCGATAGATTCCCGCGCTTGAATATTTTGAAAAAATGTGTAATTTGGAATAACTTATCTGAGTGAAATGAAAGAAAATCCATACAGACAGGACAGGGAAGAAATTAAAGAGTTGCTGTTGCAGTACAACAATTTTAGAACAGGGAAGAAATTCAATTTTATTGAGGAAGATGGATTTGAAAGAATCATCGATCATTTTGACGAAAGCGACGATATCCCGGCGGCCCTGGAGGCGGCAGATTTTGCAGTAGAACAGTTCCCATATTCAGCCTCATTGCTTATAAAGAAATCTGATCTTCTGATTGCAACCAGGAGGTATAGTGAAGCACTTTCAATTCTCGAAAAAGCAGAGTTGCTTGATAGCACTGATATCAATTTATATATTCTTAAGACTGACGCTCACCTGGCTTTGGATAATCACCAGGTAGCTGCTCAAATCCTCGAAGATGCTATTGTAATTTTTCATGGTGAAGAAAGAATTGAGTTGCTTTTTGAACTAGCTGATGTGTACGACGATTACGAAGACTTTGATAAAGTATTTAATTGTCTTAAGCTAATTCTGGAACAAGATAACACCAATGAAGAAGCCCTGTACAAGATTTGTTTTTGGACGGACTATACTGGTAGGAATGAAGAGAGCATCGAGCTTCATCTCAAGATTATAGACGAAAACCCCTATACACACCTGGCATGGTTTAACCTCGGAGCGGCCTATCAGGGATTAAAATTGTATGAGAAAGCTATAGACGCTTATCGATACGCAATTGCTATAGAAGAAAAATTCGATTATGCGTACCGGAATATAGGGGATGCATATATCAGGCTTCATAAGTATCGTGAGGCTATCGAAGCTTTACAAAAGGTGTTGGAACTTGCAATGCCCGAAGAAGTGATATTTGAAGCCCTTGGACATTGCTATGAAAAATTGAAAAACCAGGCACAGGCCAGATTTCACTATAGGAAAGCCTCGCATTTAAATTCTTCGGATAGTCATCTATATTACAAGATTGCCTGTACTTACATGCAAGAGGGATATTGGGAAAGCGCTCTTAAAAACCTGGAAAATGCGATGCGGATCAATCGTTCGCAGCCAGATTATCATTTTGCTTTGGCGAAATGTTTTATACATCTTGATCGTATTAAGGATGCTGTCATTCATTTTTCGAATTTTATCAAAGCGAGACCAAAGAATTCAAATGGATGGAAAGAATTGATAAAATGCCTTCATGATGCGGGCTACTACGAAGAGGCGCTGGAACAGGTTCACAATGCTCAGACAAACACAAACTATAAATCGATCTTTTCATTCTATGAATCTGCCATTCTTTTTGCACTGGGAAAATCGAAAGAAGCATTAATTCTTCTTGAACTTGGTTTACAAAGCGCGCCGAAGCAATTTAAACAATTCATTGAACTGAACCCCGCTTTACTTCAACATCAGTCAGTGGCAACTCTGAAGGCTAAATACAAAAACCGGGATTCAAAAAAAAATAAAAAGAGTTGAGAAAAATGGCCTTTCTTCTAAAGGAACTTCTGCGAAAATCATCAATCAAACTCTAAACTAATTTGCGCTTATTGAATATTCAACTTACAAAACTATCTTTGGCGGCATAAAAAACTTGTAATGAATTTTAATATTTCTCAGATTCCTGACAGGCGGGCTAAGCCAAGGGAGAGTGGCCTTACTATGGTTATGGACAAAGGACTTAGCATCGAAGAGGCTAAGAATTTTATGAGTTCATCTAAAGAGCATGTCGACCTGGTTAAATTAGGATTTGGAACCGCCTTTGTTACTCCTAATCTTCGGGAGAAAATTGAAATTTATCAATCGTTCGGAGTTCCTGTTTATTTTGGAGGGACTTTATTTGAAGCGTTCCTGATAAGAAATCAATTTAATGATTACGTGCAAGTGTGCAAAGATTTCAATATTGCTTTTATGGAGGTAAGCGATGGATCCATAAGTATTCCCCACACAGAAAAATGTGGATACATTGAAAAGCTTACAAAACTGGGAACGGTTCTTAGTGAGGTTGGAAGCAAAGATGCAGAGAATATTATTCCTCCTTACAAGTGGATTCAATTAATGAGAGCGGAACTCGAAGCTGGGGCTAAATACGTAATAGCAGAGGCGCGTGAGGCTGGAAATGTTGGTATTTATCGGGGCAGTGGTGAAGTAAGGCAAGGCCTCGTCGAGGAAATACTTACCCAAATTCCAGAAGAAAAAATTCTATGGGAAGCACCTCAAAAGGCGCAGCAATTGTATTTCCTGGAGTTAATTGGCTGTAACGTAAATCTTGGAAATATCGCACCTTCGGAATTAATAGCACTTGAAGCAATGCGCATCGGTCTCCGTGCAGATACTTTCGATTTATACCTGGACAAAGAAGAGGCCTGATGAAGATATACGGATTGATAGGGAATCCCCTGGGGCACTCATTTTCTCAAAGATATTTTGATCAAAAATTTAGGCATGCTGGTATTCAAAACACCGTGTACTTAAATTTTGAAATTCCTGATCTTGAGGAAGGCATTAGCATGCTAAAGGCTAAATCCGGTTTATATGGGCTGAATGTAACGATACCTTACAAGTCTCAAATCATTTCCTATTTAGATATTGTTTCAGAGGTTTGCAAAGAAATTAATGCCTGCAATTGCATCAAAATTGACGAGAAGGGCTGGTCTGGTTTTAACACGGATGTAGTTGGCTTTGAGAAGACCTTTATTCTGCATCTCAACTCTTCAAATAAAAAAGCTCTCATTCTTGGCACCGGCGGCTCTTCTAAAGCTGTTGCTTACGTTCTCAAAAAACTAGAGATAGATTTTCTTTTTGTCTCGCGCAACAAAGATTTAAGAAGTGGAATTATCAGTTATGCCGAAGTTACTGAGGCATTGATGCGCGAATACAAGATTGTCATAAATACTACTCCCGTGGGCATGTTTCCAAACGTTGATGTTTCTCCACCTTTACCATATAGCGCCATCACTAGTGAACATTATCTTTTCGACTTAATTTACAATCCGGCTGAAACGGCTTTTCTCAAACAAGGCAGGTTGAAGGGTGCAACTACCCAAAACGGTGAGAAGATGTTAGTGATCCAGGCAGAAGAAAGTTGGGAGATTTGGAACAGCGAATAACTGAAAAAAATTTCTTATCAAAAAATTGACGCAGATTGCGATTATCTTTTTGATGTTTTTGACTCAAATAATTCTTTGAATAAAGGACTTTCTGTTTTTTTTATCTTATCCCAAAAGGTGAAATAGAGCCCATAATTATATTTAAACTGCTTATGATGCAATGAATGGTGTGAGGCCCCAATGATCCACTTCCCTATTAGGTTTTTATAAAAAGATTTTGGATAAATTTCGATGTCAAGGTGATTAATCACACTGCTGATAGTCATGATCGTTAACTGTACAATTATCACGTAATAATGCATGGGTAAAATCATCAGCATCGCCGGCAAAAAAATAGCCTGCAGCAAACCTTC
>JBDSGZ010000029.1:0-3852 GCA_039918735.1 Ginsengibacter sp. | reverse complement strand
TCCCGGTTCGAAAAATTAGTATTGAACCCAAGAGAAATACTTCTTCCCCTTTTCGGAAATGCATGTCTGAAAAGAACACCATTGCTCATGTTATAGCCCGATGTTTTACTTCGAATGTCGTATTCAGTCTTACTAAGAATATTTTGAGGGTCAATAGACTGCACGCCGGAAACAGAACTGTTAGAATTGTTGTTTTGAAAATTGGCACTCGTTGTAAATAACAGGGAATTGGAAGAATCGATTTTATAGGTAATTCTTAAGTTCGCCCTGTTGTTATAATTGGTCGCATCAGAAAGAGTATTTTCATCATAGAACTGGCTCGAATCTTTTGTGATCAGGTTTTGACGGTTGACCGTTTCGTTGTTATTCGTATTACTGTTGTTGAAAAAGTAGCTTCCGGTTACTTCAACTTTTTTACTCCAAAGGTCGCTGTAGTTGACTCCGAAAGCATTTGTCTTGCTGATGCCATTTTGCTGGCCAACCATAAAGTTATCCGTACTTTCCCCACGGAAATTTCCGCCTCCGCCTCCGCCTCCACCTCCTCTGCCACCTCCACCTCCCCGACTTCCGCCTCCGCTCCGATTACCGCTGCTGGTAACTCCCAATAGATCCTGCGAGCCAAAATTTTGTTGATTTACATTGTTCATTAGCCCCACCAGCGAGAGTCTCCGGTTATTATTAAAAAAGCTCACGTTTCCACCAGCATTATATTTATCATCAGTACCGTAGCCTGCATACACTCTTCCAAAGTTTCCAGTTCGCATATCTTTTTTGGTTACGATGTTGATTGACTTGGTGGTATTACCATCGTCAAATCCTGTTAACTGTGCCTGATCGCTCAACTTATCGAACACCTGTATTTTGTCAACTACTTCGCTTGGGAGATTTCGTAGCGTTGCTGTGGCATCATCTCCAAAAAAATCACGGCCATCGACAGTCACTTTCTTTACTGTTTCTCCCTGCGCAGTCACCGTGCCCGTTCGATCGACAGTCACTCCCGGCAACTTTTTTACAAGATCTTCCACGTTCGCGTCAGGATTTACTTTGTATTGATTTGCTGAGTACTCAACCGTGTCATTTTTTTGCCTTACCGGTGGTGCTCCGTCAATAATTACGGCCGCCAATGTTTCCGCTTCCCTGGACAGATTGATTGTTTCAAGATCGTTATTTTCTTCACTTATTGTTATTTTCCTGAAGGATGTTTCATATCCAACAGAACTGATTTGCATGGTGAAATTCCCCGCTCTTACCCCGGTAAACTTGAAGACGCCATCGTTTCCGGTAACCGAGGAATAGGTTAGAACTGAATCCTCGCCCTTAAGTTTCACCGTGGCATGTGAAATTGGTGTTTTTTCTAAAGCATCATTCAGTAGCCCTGTTACGCTTTGGGCATTCAGCATACCGGCAGAAGTGAAAATGATAAACAGGCTTAATAAAATTTTGTTCATACATGAGCCTTGATAATCATTTGACGCGTTTTCATAGGAAAACCTTTGCAGAGAGACTCTATATGGTTATTGCATGAATTGGGCTTTTTTATTTCATTAACATTACTAACTATCATTTCTATTATATTGCACTTTCAAAACGATGAATAAATATGGACTATAATAAGATTGTTTCTGTAACCGGCTTAGGAGGTTTGTTTGAACTTCTTTCTTCTAAATCTGATGGTGCAGTTGTTCGCTCCCTGGATGATAAATCCACCAAATTTGTGAGCAGCCGTCAGCATAATTTTTCACACCTGGAAAGCATAGAAATATTTTGCATGAAGGACAATGTAAGCCTTGCAGAACTTTTTATTGCGATGAAAAACGGCGGAGACAAAGTTCCTGATGCGGGCGCTGATAGCAAACTGCTTAAAGAATATTTTCAAAAGGTGCTTCCAGATATGGATTTTGAAAGAGTCTATGCCAGTGACATGAAAAAGATGATAAAATGGTTTCAGATTTTACAGAAGAATGAGATCGAAATCAAAGTGAAATCTGATGAAGAAGGTGAAGATACTCCGGATAGTAGCAAGCCAACCAGGCCGGCACATGAACCTGCCAACCTAAAAGATATAAAACCTAAAAAAGCCGCTTCCCGTAAAATAGAAAGCAGGGGAGTAAAGTGATAGTGATTTTGAACCCCGGCTTTATTAATGGGAACCATTCTCTGTGGTACCTGCACTACCTGACACCTAATAATTGTAAAAGATGATTCAAGCCTCTGCCGATATTAAAAAAATTAGAAGAGAATATATTCCCCAGGATTTAATTATTGAAAATTGGGAATCTATCGAGTCGTATTTTAAAGAGCTTCTGGAAAGACCTATAGATTCAAAGGATGATCTTCAAAAATGGCTTACCGATATCAATGAATTGGATGCGGTAATAAATGAAGATTTTAGCTGGCGACATATCAGGATGACTTGCGATACCACTAACAAGGAATTGGAAAATGCATTCAACTATTTCTGCATGGAGATTCAGCCAAAAATACAGCGATATGCAGACGCATTGAATCGCAAGTTGGTGAGTTCTCCCTATGCCGGTGATCTCAACAAGGAGGTAGGATATTTTACTTATCTCCGTTCGGTCGGAAAAAATATCGAGTTGTTTCGTGAAGAAAATATTCCATTGCATGCTGAGTTGGCTGTGATGCAGCAGCAATATGGCTCCATCACAGGTAAAATGACCATAGAGCTAAACGGTACGGAATACACGCTTCAGCAGGCAGCAAAATTCCTGGAAAATCACGATAGAAACCTTCGTGAAGAAGTGTATAAAAAGGTAAACGAGAGGAGGCTTGAAGACAAAGATGTTCTTGATGATTTATTTTCAAAGCTTGTTGAAAAGCGTCAACAGGTAGCCCAGAATGCAGGGTTTGAAAACTACAGGGATTTTAAATTCAAGGAGCTTGGCCGTTTTGATTATACCAAAGAAGACTGTTTTCGGTTTCACGAGTCTGTGAAAGAACATGTGATGCCGTTGGTAGACAAGATATACGCTGAGAAAAAGAAAAAATTGGGACTTGATAGTCTGCGGCCCTGGGATGTGGAAGCGGAACCGGAAGGAACGAAGTCCCTGGCTCCCTTTGAAACCGGGAATGAATTGCTTCAGAAAACGATTGAATGTTTTACTGAGATTCGTCCATTCTTTGGTGAGTGCCTCAGGCAAATGGAACAGATGAAACACCTGGATCTGGAAAGCAGGAAAGGTAAAGCACCTGGAGGTTATAATGCACCGCTTGCAGAGAGCGGAGCGCCATTTATATTTATGAATGCCGCGGGCCAAATGCATGATGTTACCACAATGGTTCACGAAGGTGGTCACGCAGTGCATTCATTCCTTTCTCATCCGCTCGATCTTCATGCATTCAAAGAATACCCGATGGAGATCGCAGAAGTTGCCAGCATGGCAATGGAGCTTTTTAGCATGGATCACTGGCATGTGTTTTTTGATAAAGAAGACGACCTGAGAAGGGCCAAAGAGCACCAGCTTGAAAGAGTCATTACCATATTTCCCTGGATTGCTGTGGTGGATAAATTTCAGCATTGGGTGTATGAAAATCCAGATCATATGAATGAAGAAAGAACTGAAAACTGGCTTAAGATTCTCAACGATTTTTCGGATGGTATTATCGATTATTCAGGTCTTGAAGAATACAGAAAAAATGCCTGGCAAAGACAGCTTCATTTGTTTGAAGTCCCATTTTACTACATTGAATACGGAATCGCACAGTTGGGTGCAATAGGAATGTGGATGCAATACAAAAGGAATCCCGGGCAGGCGCTGGACAACTACATGAAGGCTCTCAGCCTGGGGGGAACAAAAACACTTCCTGAATTATTTGAAGCGGCGGGCTTAA
>JBDSGZ010000028.1:0-6869 GCA_039918735.1 Ginsengibacter sp. | reverse complement strand
GGAATTGGGGGCGATTGACTTTCAGGAATTAAAATTTTCTCAACGATTGGTAAAAACTTTTCACGCCAGTTTATGAGTACCTTTGCATCTTTCTTACTAAATTTTGCAAACGATTCTACTGTTTTATCAAATCCGGTCCACCATTCCAGTGATTCATTATTGCGAAGTAGCAATGCAACATTAAAATCAGGCTCAAGGTAAACAGCGCCGTGACGTTCAAGTTCCAGATACTTGTACCAGGGCATTTGGTTAAGAGAACGGTGATAAAAAGAATGAGTGTTATGAAAAAATCCCGGGTGCTCAGGGTCTTCGACTGTTGTGAGTCCACCTCCGGCAGTATTGTTTCTTTCCAGGCATAGCACCTTTAGGCCCGCCTTGCACAGGTATGCTTGCAGCACAAGACTATTGTGCCCACTACCTAAAATAATACCGTCATACATTTTCTGAATCATGATTAAACATAAATGAATTTAATCTTGTTACCGATTTCCGATTTTATGCCAAGATTTTGACAAAAAAAGGTTGCTCTTAATATCGAACCAAGATTGTATTTAGAATAATTGCCGTGATTAATTGTTGCCCGTCGCCATAGGCATGCGTCATTGTTTTTAAATGTGCGAGCAATTTATTAAACGATAGGGATCGCTTGTTACCCAATGTTGACCAATCACTACCCTGTTTTGTTTTTTTGAAAAAGAACCTTTCAAAAAGGTCTTCAATTCCGGATGGTAGCCAATAATGGAAGAACATCCTGGTAATGGCACCATCGTACAAGAAATTAAAAAATTGTTCGGCAAATAAAAAACCACCTACATTTCAAAATTTGTAGGTGGTTGATTTCAAGTGGGCCCACCAGGACTTGAACCTGGGACCACCTGATTATGAGTCAGGTGCTCTAACCAACTGAGCTATAGGCCCCTTCAATACAGAAATTATTAAGGAGTGCAAAAATAGAAAAATTCGTTAAGTGACCAGAAATATTTTTCTTTGAAGATGCAACAAACAAAGGCAATTATATTCGACCTCGGTGGTGTTTTACTTAATATAGATTACCATCTTACCAGAAAATCCTTTGAGGAGTTAGGTGTGAACCGCTTCACTGAAATGTATTCGCAGGCTGCTGCTGATCGGCTTTTCGAAAAACTCGAAAAAGGAACAATTCAGGATGAAGATTTTTACATTGAATTTAATAAATGTGCCGGGTTGAATTTATCTCAAGATCAAATCGATAATGCATGGAACGCCATGCTGCTGGACTTTCGTGAAAGCAGCCTTACATTTCTTAACCGGATAAAAAATAAATACAGGCTATTTCTTTTAAGCAACACTAACGATATCCATTGCAGGAAGTTCAGGGAAATGTACTTCGCCCGCCCCAGGGCGGAAGCTTTTGAAAAGTTCTTTGAAAAAGCCTATTATTCTTTTGATATGAGAATGAGAAAGCCAGACGAGGAATGTTACAGTTGTGTGCTTCTGGAGAACGACCTTAATCCTGAGAGTACTTTATTCATTGATGATTCCAGCCAAAATGTGGAGGCAGCCAAAAAACTCGGAATTACAACCATCCAATTACAACCGGGTATGAGGATTGAAAATTTAGGATTGTAAACTATTTTTTGATCTCCTCGAATTCAATATAATCATCCTCCTTTTTCGCTTCAGGCTTCGGAGTAGCCTGGCTTTGTTGTTTGGTGTAGGAGTTCATATCTTGTTGCATTTTTGACTGCATTTCTCCAAATTGCTTTTTGATCTTTTTGGTTGAGTTATACAAGGGAACTACGAATTCAAAAATCAGTTTATAAAGAATATAAATCAAAAAAAGTTCGGCGGCGAGACGTAAGATATTCATGCTGCAAAAATAAATATTAAATTATTCAAGAGTGTCCAAATTATTTCATTTTAACAATGTTTGGAATTTGTTTTTATCCTATATTTGCAAAGTCAAATGATGCAAGTGAAGGGAACGGAAGCGTTCCCTTCTTCTTTTTTAAAAACTTTGGTCTGCAGATGAATTCTGAAATACATTCGAAACGTTTAGGGGAGTATCTGGATGGTCTGTTGAGCGACTCAAAAACCGAATTTCTTGTAGATGTAAAAATGGCTCCGGGTAACCAAATAAAAGTGCTTCTGGATGACGATAACGGGATAACAATTCAACGGTGCGCTCAGGTAAACAAAGCTCTTTATAAGTATATTGAAGAGGCGGGATTGTTTGGTGATTCCAATTTTTCTATCGAGGTATCTTCTCCTGGCTTAGATGAACCCTTAAAACTTTTGCGTCAGTACAAGAAGAACATTGGCAGATCCGTGGAAGTCAGCTCTATTGATGGAAGTAGTGTGGAAGGGCAGTTAACAGAAGTGGACGAGAGTGGAATAGTTATCGCCTCCCCCAGGAAAAAGACAAAGGAAAATAGAGTAGAAACTCAATTATTGACAATTTTATTTAAGCAAATAAAGCACACAAAAGTGCTGATAACATTTTAAAAAATCCAAATGGCAAGTATCAATTTGATTGAATCCTTCCAGGAATTCAAAGATGCTGAAAATATTGACCGGCCTACACTAATGAAGGTGATGGAGGATGTTTTCAAAACACTCATCAGAAAAAAATATGGCTCGGATGAAAATTTTGACGTGATTGTAAATGATCAGAAAGGTGACCTTGAAATCTTCCGTAGAAGAACTATTGTAGATGACGACGATCTGTATAATACTCTCACGGAAATAGAATATAAAGATGCAATAAAAATAGAGCCTGATTACCAGGTTGGGGAAGAACTATACGAGGAAGTAGATATCCAAAAGGAATTTGGACGAAGGGCTATTCTTGCAGGTAAACAAACGCTTGCCAGTCGCATTAACGATCTGAAGAAAAATATTCTTATAAAAAAATATGAAGACAGGATCGGCGAAATAATCACTGGCGAAGTTTACCAGGTTTGGAAGAAAGAAATTTTGCTGCTGGATGAAGAAGGTAACGAAATGCTACTTCCGAAATCCGAGCAAATTCCTTCAGATTATTTCAAGAAGGGCGAAACAATACGAGCTGTTGTTAAAAAGGTAGAATTAAAAAATAGCCAGGCGGTAATTATTGTCTCAAGAACAGACACATCCTTCCTGGCCAAATTGCTGGAAATAGAAGTTCCTGAAATTTTCGACGGACTGATAGTAATAAGAAAAATAGTGAGAGATCCGGGAGAAAGGGCGAAAGTTGCGGTAGAAAGTTTTGATGATCGCATTGATCCGGTAGGAGCTTGTGTGGGAATGAAAGGTAGCCGCATTCACGGTATTGTTCGTGAACTAAAAAATGAAAACATCGATGTTATCAACTGGACTAACAACATTCAGCTTCTGATTCAACGTTCATTGACTCCTGCAAAAATTACCAGCATGGAAGTAGATCTTGAAGCAAAACATGCGAATGTTTATTTAAAGCCAGACCAGGTTTCACTGGCAATAGGACGTCGCGGTGTGAATATTAAACTGGCTTGTGAACTGACAGGACTTGAGATTGACGTCTTCCGTGATAATGAGGGAGAAGTGGAAGAATTCGACGTAGATCTGGATGAGTTTACTGATGAAATTGAAACTTGGGTGATTGATGAGTTAAAAAAGATTGGTTGTGATACAGCTAAAAGTGTGTTAGTGTTGTCTGATGAAGAACTGGAACGCAGAACTGATCTTGAGAAAGAAACGATCGCAGACGTTAAAAAGATATTGAAAGAAGAATTCGCAAGTGAATAAAAATAGATTCATGAGCAGCATAAAACATAATTTTAAATTTAAAATTTACTGCTTTTCCAATAGGAGCAGGCAAGGAGAGGCTTAATGGCAGAAGTAAATACACCAAGGGTTATGGCTGCGGCCAAAGAATTCAACATAGGGAAAGACACCTTAGTAGACTTTCTTATGTCCAAAGGTTTTGAGGGAGAAGAGCTAAAACCAAATTCTAAAATCTCGGAAGAGATGTACCGCGTATTGCAGGTAGAATTCCAGCCGGATAAAGTTGCGAAGCAAAAAGCCGAGCAAATAGATCTACCAAAAAATGCGGTAACTGACTATAAAAAGAGACGTGATGAGCAGGATCTTTCTTTCAGTAAAAAAGAGCCGGCGAAGTTAAAGGAAGTGGTAGCCCCGCAAGAGACCGCAGCAGTAGAGACACTAGCGCCAGCGGAAGCTGTGGTGAAACAGACAACAGAAGATTTGGTTCCTCCGGTGCAGGAAGTAAAAATAGAACAGCCACCTGTAGCACAACCCGAGATGATAAAGTTGGAAGTGCCGGAAGTGGAAGGTCCCAAAGTGGTAGATAAAATTGATCTAAGCACTATTGATTCTTCTACAAGACCTAAAAAGGATTCATCAAAGAAGGCACCCGCATCCAAAGCAAAGGTCAAAACGAAGGTTGAAGCCGAAGAAGTACCGCCTCCTGCACCCCCAGTTCAGCCCGAAGTCGCTCGGGTGGAAGAACCTGTGGTGATAACAAACATTAAGGCCACGAAACTTGAAGGACCCAAAATAATGGGTAAGATCGAGCTTCCATCCACTAATACAACAAGGCCCAAACCTTCTGATGAAAGAAGAAAGCGGAAGCGCATCCCGGTGGAAAAGAAATCTACAGGAACTACTCAATCAGGCAATATTCATCATCCGCATCCAGCTAGGCCTGCGGCAGGTGGTAGATTTAGCAGGAATGCGCCTGCGGCCGGTCGTCGTGAAGAAAAAGAGATTGATCAAAAAGAGATTCAGGATAAAATAAAAGAGACCCAGGCCAAACTAGCTGGCTCTGGAGGCCGTGGCAAAAGCCTAAAGGCGAAGTACCGGCGTGCTAAACGTGAAGAAGCGGCTGAAAATGTAGGAGAAGAGATAACGGATAACAAACTACAGGTGACTGAATTTATTTCTGTCAGCGAATTCGCTAACCTTATGGATGTGAGTTTCGCCGATGTCATCAGCAAATGTATGAGTCTTGGAATTATGGTTTCTATTAATCAAAGGCTTGAGGCGGATGTGATCGAATTAGTAGCAAGCGAGTTCAACTATGAGGTAGAGTTTATAGGATTAGATGATCAGGGTGATATGGAAGAAGAAGAAGAACAAGATTCAGATGAAGATCTTGTTGCACGTCCGCCGATTGTCACTATTATGGGTCACGTTGATCATGGAAAGACTTCCCTGCTCGATTACATCCGGGAAGCTAATGTCATTGCCGGTGAAGCAGGTGGCATTACACAGCATATCGGAGCTTATGAAGTGACGCTGAAAGGCGGCAGGTCTATCACATTCCTGGATACGCCGGGCCATGAAGCGTTTACTGCGATGCGGGCTCGTGGTGCAAAAGTCACTGACATAGCGGTAATTGTAATTGCTGCCGACGACGCCGTGATGCCACAAACAAAAGAAGCCATTTCGCATGCGCAGGCTGCTAATGTTCCAATGATTTTTGCGCTAAACAAAATTGATAAAGACGGGGCGAATCCTGAGAAAATAAAGGAACAGCTTTCTGCAATGAATATTCTTGTTGAGGATTGGGGAGGAAAATATCAAAGCCAGGAAATCAGCGCAAGGCAAGGACTTCATGTTGATGAACTGTTAGACAAAATCCTGTTGGAATCAGATTTACTGGAACTCAAGGCCAATCCCGAAAGAGGGGCAAACGGAACAGTGATTGAGGCATCGCTTGACAAGGGCCGTGGATACGTAGCAACAATTTTGGTGCAAAATGGCACCTTGAAACAAGGTGATCTAATTGTTACAGGACAAAATTATGGAAGAGTAAAAGCGATGTTTAACGAAAGAAATCAACGCGTGGAAGATGCTCCCCCTGCAACACCTGTACTGATTTTAGGATTGAATGGAGCACCACAGGCAGGAGAGACTTTTAAGGTTTATCTGGATGAATCCGAAGCTAAAGATACTGCCAACAGGAGAGCCCAAATTCTCCGCGAACAAGGTATTCGGGCTAAGAAACATATTACTCTTGACGAAATCGGTCGCAGGCTGGCGCTTGGTAATTTCAAAGAGCTTAACCTGATCATTCGCGCTGACGTGGACGGATCGGTGGAAGCTCTTAGCGATTCGCTTCAAAAGCTGAGTACTGAGGAGATTGTAGTGAGTGTAGTTCACAAAGGTGTGGGTCAGATTACCGAGAGTGATGTTTTGTTAGCTACCGCATCTGATGCAGTCATCATTGGTTTCAATGTGAGACCGGCATTGCAAGCTTCTAAACTTGCAGAACACGAAGGTGTTGAGATAAAAACTTATTCCATTATTTATGATGCAATTGATGAGGTGAAAAGTGCCATGGAAGGTATGCTCGAGCCTAAGATACAAGAAAAGGTACTCGGGGTGCTGGAGGTGAAGGAAACTTATAAGTTTGATAAGATAAGTGTTGCGGGTTGCATTGTTGTAGAGGGTAAAGTTGCAAGGAATAACCGTGTTCGCTTGGTCCGTGACGGTATCATCATTTTTACAGGAGAGCTCGGAAGTTTGAAGCGATTTAAGGACGATGTAAAGGAAGTTTCTAATAATATGGAGTGTGGAGTTAGTATTAAGAACTACAGCGACACACGCCCGGGCGATATGATTGAGGCATTTGAAGAGGTAGAAATAAAACGGACACTATAAATTTGAATGACTTTTTTTCTCTTTAACACAAACGCTTCATCTTTTAACGATTCAAAGAAACTTTCAACGTGTTCCATCTGTACATTTGGAATTGATAAGTCGTTTACGCCTGCTCATGTCAGATTAATAAAAGTGATCTTAGAATGAAAAAATATTTTCTTACAACATTTTTTTTAATTACTGTCTGCGCTGTTTTTGCTCAGCAAAAAAAGGTAGTTGCGGATAAAATAATCGCTACGGTTGGA
>JBDSGZ010000027.1:0-5898 GCA_039918735.1 Ginsengibacter sp. | reverse complement strand
CAATCATCAATTGATAGCTGCGCTGAAAAACCTTAGGGACATAGGCAACTCTGTGCTGGTGGTGGAACATGATAAGGATATTATGCTTGCTGCTGACTACCTCATTGACATCGGTCCGTTGGCAGGTAAGCATGGTGGCCAGGTTGTAGCTCAGGGACTTCCCATGGATCTTTTAAAACTGAACACACTCACTTCAGCATATTTAAACGGTAAAAAAGCGATCGCTGTTCCTTCTGAAAGGAGAAAGGGAAATGGACATGCAATCGAGTTAAGAGGGGCTTCAGGAAACAATTTAAAAAATGTCAATGTCAGTTTTCCTTTGGGAAAATTTATTTGTGTCACCGGGGTAAGTGGAAGCGGAAAATCCACATTAATCAATGAAACGCTTTACCCCATTTTGAGCATTCATGCTTATAAAAGTAAGATGACTCCACTCCCTTACAAAAGCGTGAAAGGACTTGAGTATGTAGATAAGGTTGTTGAAATTGATCAGTCTCCCATCGGAAGAACTCCAAGAAGTAACCCTGCAACGTACTGCGGATTTTTTACGGATATACGCACCTTGTTTGGTGAAGTTCCTGAAGCAAAAATCAGGGGCTATAAACCCGGGCGTTTTTCATTTAATGTAAAAAGTGGTAGATGCGATGTGTGCGAAGGAGCAGGCATGCGGGTTATCGAAATGAATTTTTTACCTGCCGTTTATGTTCATTGTGAAAAGTGCAATGGAAAAAGATATAATCGTGAGACACTTGAAATCAGGTATAAGGGAAAGTCTATCAGCGATGTGCTTGAAATGACGGTGGATGAAGCTGTGGAATTTTTTCAAAACGTACCCTACATCTATAGAAAAATAAAAGTACTCCAGGAAGTAGGGCTTGGTTACATCACTCTCGGACAGAGTGCTGTAACACTAAGTGGTGGAGAAGCACAGCGCGTAAAGCTCTCAACCGAACTAAGCAAAAGAGATACAGGTAAAACTTTCTATATTCTCGATGAACCAACTACAGGACTTCACTTCCAGGATATACAGCACCTCGCAGATGTGTTGAATAAACTTGTTGACAGGGGAAACACGGTGTTAGTGATAGAGCACAACATGGATATTATTAAAATCGCGGATCATATTATCGATCTCGGGCCGGAGGGTGGTGATAGCGGTGGCTATATTTTATTCGAAGGAACACCGGAAAAACTCGCAGAAAATAAAACCAGTTTCACAGCGGGATTTTTAAAAGAAGAACTTGCCAGTTTTGCTAAAATAAAAAACGGCCAAGCATAGTAACAAAGTTAAAAGATTGTGGTTTCAGGGGTTTACGTTGCATATGAATAAGCATCGTTTGCCAGCGTTAACTTTTATTATATACTTCACCGTTGTATCAAAAGCGCAACATTTACTTGTTGATCTAAAACCTTGCAGGGCATTTCATGCGACTTGCAACATTCCTGCTATAACTATCATCATAAATTGAACCAATCCTCACTCCGAATTTCAAAAAGAAAGTGAAATATGAATCATTCATATGAGGATTGCCCCGCTGCACGTCGGGCGAATTTCTCGTAAGCGATGGCACTACAATTCCTTTTACCTTATCATGAATTTGTTTTGCTATAGCTGCGTTAGCGGGTGATAAATATTTGTCAAAATAAATCGGATCGATATACTCTGTACTCACGTCATCGATGTAGTCGGTGAATGTCTTTCTTAGCAATACTTCAAAACTTAAGTTTACCCTTTCTGATACAATGTACTTGGCTCCAACTCCCATCGGAATGTTGAGCTGGGTTAATGCGTAGTCGTGCTTTTGAGGATATTCCGGAAATCCCTCTCCTTCCGTATGAAGTGGCTTTAGATAGTACCACGTTTTATTTCCGTTTGCATCACTAAGCGATCCCATCGGGTTAAAATGGAACACTCCAATCCCCAATACGCCGTAAGGCCGCACTCTCGGCCGGTAATCATCATGCCCTGAGTTTAGTAACATCAGTGGGAAAATTTCCGCTGCTAAATATGCTTCCGAAATATTTGATTTAAAATCGAGATTGCGCTGCTTTCTCCACAATTCATTTATACCTTTTGTATCAATTATCCTGTCTTGTCCTTCAAGTTGTCCAATCTCTGCGGCAGCTCTAATACCTAACCACTCATTCGGATAGACCGTAACAAACAGTCCTTTCATTATTTTGGTAAGCGGGAGATTTACATCTTTAATAAAGGTAGTTCCTCTTCCACGGTGACCACCCAGGTCTCCAAGAAAAAACGATGGACCGATATTGAGACCTACTTCAACTCTCGATTTCTCATTCCCAAAAACGAGCGATTGCGAAAAGCTACTGGAGATAAGAAGAGAGTTGAATACTAGTAGAATGAAATAGGTACGCCAGTAAGCAGGTAGACTTGTTTTCATAAGTACATCGTTTGGATGTAGGGGTAAAGAATTTTGTTCTATCCCATGCGTTGTTTACACCGGACTCCAAATAAACGGGAGACAGTAAAGATTATTGCATTACTCTGTCTAACTCTGCAATAGCAGGTTGCGCCTCATGTTGAGCCTGAGCCTTTTCTTCATGGCAATGAAGCGAATCGCTGGTAAATAAATTTCTGTGCGGGATAAGACAGATCATTGATTATACTTCAATACTACACACCAGTTTTATTTCTTAAAATATTACCGGCGGCAAAAAGGAATTCTGTTTCTAACTGGAGAATTTTATGAGGTACCCGGAAATTGAAATCAACTTTTTTCGGGCTATTAAGTGTAATTAAAAGAGTGCAAGTAAAATCTCAGGAACTAGTAATTATATTTCTCTTTCCATCTTGCCTTTAGAAATTTTCTAAGTTCCTCTTCTCTCGTATTTTGACCAGGATTATATAAAAGTGTGTTCTTTATTTCTTCAGGTAAAAATTCCATCGGCACAAAATTGTTCTCAAAGTTGTGTGCATATTTATAATCCTTTCCATAGTCAAGGTTCTTCATCAGCTTTGTGGGAGCATTCCTGATAGCAAGTGGAACCGGCAAATCTCCAAATTGCTTTACCAACGACTGTGCTTTACCAATTGCTTCTACAGCGGCATTGCTCTTTGGTGAAGAGGCAAGGTAGGTAACGCATTGTGACAAAATAATCGATGACTCAGGATATCCGATTACGTTTACCGCCTGGAACGAATTCGTTGCAAGTACTAACGCTGTAGGATTGGCATTGCCGATGTCTTCACTTGCCAGGATGACTAATCTTCTCGCAATAAATTTTACATCTTCTCCTCCTTCTATCATCCGTGCAAGCCAGTAAACTGCAGCATTTGGATCACTACCGCGGATTGATTTTATAAATGCGGAGATGATGTCATAATGCTGTTCGCCTTTCTTATCATAAAGCGCAACTTTTTGCTGCGCAACTTTCATCACAAAGTCATCCGTGATTATTAAAGCATCGTCACCAGTTTGATCTCCCGCCTGTGCCTGGTCAACAGAAAGCTCCAGGAGATTTAATAATTTCCTTGCATCTCCTCCGGATAAATTAATCAACGCTTCCGTTTCTTTCAGTTCAATTTTCTTCTTTGAAAGAATTTCATCCTTACCAATAGCATGCTGCATAAGTTTTACAAGCGCTTCTTTACTCAAAGCCTTTAGAATGTAGACCTGGCAACGACTGAGCAAAGCACTGTTCACTTCAAAAGAAGGATTTTCAGTGGTAGCGCCGATCAGCGTGATGATTCCCTTTTCTACAGCGCCCAACAGCGCATCCTGCTGCGACTTGTTAAACCGGTGAATTTCATCGATAAATAAAATTGCTTTGTCCTGCTTCTTCGAAAGCTCAATTACTTCTCTTACTTCCTTTACTCCTGATGAGATAGCGCTCAACGTATAGAACGGAACATCCAATGTATGAGCAATAATATTTGCAATAGTTGTTTTGCCAACACCTGGCGGTCCCCACAAGATCAATGATGGAATATTGCTGCAGTCAATCGCGTTGCGTAAGATGCTTGCCGTTCCAGTAAGATGATCCTGGCCTATAAGATCTGATAATACTGTTGGACGAAGTCTTTCAGCTAAAGGAGGTAGAGACATAAAAAAACTTAATGGTGGAATGTGGAACAAAATTAAATTATCCTGAAAGATTCTTTCCTAAACAAAAAACAATTGTTGCTCAAAATCCTGCTCTTATCGGGCGTTTAAATAAGGAGAAATATCTCTGATTTCAACAGGAGCTTTTTTATTATCTATTTCAATCACCAGGCAATACCCGTTTGCACCGCCAGCTTTTAATAGTCCATTCACGAGTTTCTGCTGATCACTTTCCATTCGTTTTCCATTCCAAACTTCCCTTGCGCAAAGACAGCCCTGTGAGGGAGTAAGCGGATAATAGGGTTGATTGAGATAGTATTTCGGATCGACAGTAGTGCCGTGGGCAATGATTTCACGACGGCCTGCCTGGCCTGAGTAGTATGAGTAATAAAGAGGCAAATGATTTCTCAGGGGAGCAGGAATTAATCGATTGTAATAATCGACTTTCCATAGCGTATCACTGATGCTACTGTCTCCTAGAAATTTTTTAACGCTCGTTTCAAAAGGCATGGACATTTGCACATTGGCGCTGGGCCCAATAAAACTGCTCATTGAAACGCCAAAGCCATTCATCAGGAAAATACCTTGTGGTGTATTTCCCTGGAAAAGATATCCTGGCATGTTTGTATTGCTTCTCGCCAACTGCGGAATATGAAAAACAGATCCCGAACTGTCAGTGATAAATTTCCCTTGCGCATTTCTTATGATGACCATTCCCGGATAGTTCCGATCGCTCCGCTGTATGCTATACATTACTATTTTACCGGGTAAAAAGTTTTCGCTGAAAATGAGTTTCAGGTTATTTTTTGATATTCCTGCATTTCCTTTTTTTACTTCACTCATGTGCAGTTGTAACATGTACAGAACCGGATCGCTGATCGCACTGTCGGCAAATTTTTCGATTATGAGATTCGATAGATTTTCGATCAACGATGTATCCTTCTTACTGATCATTAAATATTCTGCGCAGGATGCAAATAGCTTCGTGTCTGTCGTGCTGAGAAGAAACTGATAGACTTTATCATGAAATTCGTTTGGGTAGATAGCATAAAGTAATTGAACTAAGGATCTCTGAAAATGCACGCTGCGCTGATTAATACTATCCAATGCGGAAAGGATTTTCGAATCAGTAAATGGCGTTTTGTAGAGCATCACTTCCATCGCTGTGAATGCTTCTTCCCATTTTTCTTCTGTCTCATCGTTTAAAGTGAAAGAAAGATTTTTATTGATCGTGTTCGCGATAATATTATGATACATTTTATCGCGGGCTGCCTTTGTCGTGTACGATGCATAAAGAGGAGCATCATATTGGGCGAATAGTTGGAAAGAAAAAAATGTCAGAATTAAAAAAGCAGGAAGATATTTAGGATACAAGATGAAAATTATTTATGCTGAAAAGTTAAAGCAATAAAATGTTTAGGTAAAGTGAAAGTGGCGAAATATTTTATTCTTATTCTTCGCCAAAATAATCAGAATCAATTCTTTTGATTTCATAGGTATTCTGAACAGATACGCCGAGGTTATGATCGATCATATATTGAGACAATTTTTCTCCATCAATCAAAACGATTTTTGTTTCATTTTTCGGACTATACTCTCTTGCTTCTTTTGTAAAAGAAGATGTAGTAATAAAAATTCCTTTTTTTGCACCTTGACCTGCAAGAGCGCCAACGAACTTATGAAGTTCAGGTCTGCCAACAATTCCTTCCCATCTTTTTGCCTGTATATAAATAACATCGAGACCTAGCTTATCTTCTTTAATTGTTCCATCAATTCCTTCATCTCCACTTTTCCCTATTGCTTTTCCTGCATCTTGTATTGAACCACCGTA
>JBDSGZ010000026.1:0-35294 GCA_039918735.1 Ginsengibacter sp. | reverse complement strand
TTTATCTGCTCTTTGGTTCCAGAGATCACTCGGCCTGCATTGAAACGGATTCTCTCCAGTTCTGCCGGCGAAAAATTGTAACTTTTTATTGATTCATAATTGGAAGGTTTTTCAAAATTTCCTTTTTCAAACTGGAGCAGCCGGTAATCCATAAGCTTACGCATCTGGCTTGCTTTCTCCTCCGTGTCTGCGCACAATATAGAAATAGAAAGCATCACTTCAGGATGTTGGAAATGTTCGGATGGTTTGAAATTTTCTCTGTAGGCCTGTGCAATGTCCGAACCGGCATTTCCATTTATAAACCGGGCAATAACCAAACCCATTCCAAAACTTGCGGCGATCCTGCTGCTTCCACCGCTGCTGCTAAGAATCTATTGCATGGGAGTGCTGCCTGATTGTGGCACCTCAAGCAATCGTGTCCATAGGATGTAGCTGCAGTATCATTAAAGTAATGCTGAAGATGCGATAGCTGCAACAGGTAACTGTCTTCATTGAAATCGTTCGATGGATTTAATAACGCTGCTGTGATACGGTCCCCGCCTGGCGCCCGGCCAATACCGAGGTCTATGCGACCGGGAAAAAGTGTTTCAAGCATCCGGAAATTCTCAGCTACTTTCAAAGCACTGTGATTGGGTAGCATGATTCCACCAGATCCTATCCGGATACTATGGGTTTCGTCCGCAAGTTTTACCATCAATACCTCGGGTGTGGAACCCGCAATGGATGGTGCGTTATGATGTTCAGAAACCCAAAACCGGCTATAGCCCAGCTCTTCAGCGAGCTTTGCTGTTGCAATTGTTTCTTCAATCGCTTCTTGTGCAGTGAACCCCTCTCTTACTATCGATTGATCAAGAATACCAAGCTTTATTGACTGCTGCATATCTCCTTTTTATCATTAATGCTCAATGACATTTCTCACCGAACGTTCCCTGTTTGAGACAATTTAAAGAAACATTTGCGGACAGTGCATTTAAAAAAAATGGCAAGACTTCTCAATTTCCCAAATAGGAAAATTCTTTAAGACAAAATCCAATCAGGGGAAAAGTTTAGCTTTACAATGTTCACAATTATAATGCCCAGTCAAGATTTTGAAAACAGAAAAAGACATCTTAACTCCTGCAGAAAAGGAATTTGAAAATAATATAAGACCAGCCGTAATCGAAGAGTTTAGCGGGCAGGCACAGATCATTGAAAATCTCAGGATTTTTATCAAAGCTGCCAGGCAACGCGAAGAGGCATTGGATCATATTCTTTTTCATGGACCTCCGGGATTGGGAAAGACAACACTGAGCAGGATTGTGGCAAATGAATTGGGAGTTAATATTAAGGAAACGAGCGGCCCGGTAATCGAAAAGCCCGGCGACCTCGCAGGACTCCTGACCAACCTCGAAGCAAAAGATGTTTTATTCATTGATGAAATTCACCGGCTCAGTAATGTAGTGGAGGAATACCTGTATGCCGCGATGGAAGATTACCGGATCGATATCATGATTGATACCGGGCCTAATGCGAGAAGTGTGCAGATCAATCTAAACCCTTTTACTTTGATCGGCGCAACAACCAGGAGTGGATTGTTGACCTCACCTCTTCTCTCAAGATTCGGCATAAAGTCAAGACTGGAATACTATGATGCTGCAACGCTGCAAAAAATAATTATAAGATCGGCTTCCATTCTGAGTTCAAAGATCACTTCGGATGCAGCAACTGAAATTGCAGGCAGGAGCCGCGGTACGCCGAGAATCGCAAATGGCTTGCTAAGAAGAGTCAGGGATTTTGCGCAAGTGCTATCAAATGGAGTGATTGATCTTGCTATAACAAGGCATGCATTGAAAGCCCTCAATGTGGACGAATACGGTCTTGATGAAATGGACAACCGGATTCTCTCAGTAATCATTGAAAAATTCAAAGGCGGCCCGGTCGGTATTACCACCATTGCCACAGCCGTAGGCGAAGAGACAGGAACCCTTGAGGAAGTGTACGAACCATTTTTAATCCAGCAAGGATTTATCATGCGTACTCCGCGTGGACGGGAAGTAACTGCCAAAGCATATACCCATCTCGGAAAACTCCCCCACAACAATTCAAAAGGATCATTGCTATTTTAATATCATGAATTTGTTCAGTCTTCAAATCATTCATCCTTATCCCAGGAAGAGGAAAATTGTCGGCCGTTTGTTTAAATCAGGCTGATCAATTCTCCATTCCATCACTGTTCTGGTTTGAATACTTTCATTGGAGGAGGTAATATCTACCGCGATGCATAAATGCGTGGAGGGTCTGCAATTTTTTAATAGCGCTTCAAGCATTTTATTATTTCGAAAAGGTGTTTCAATAAAGACCTGGGTTGTTTCACTTTTTATAGATTCCTCTTCCAGTTGCTTTATCTTCTTGTTTCGTTCTACGTTGTCAATAGGCAGGTATCCATTAAAACAAAATTTTTGCCCATTGAGTCCGCTCGCCATTAAAGCAAGGATGATTGAAGAAGGTCCTGTGAGCGGCTTAACTACCACCTTTAATTTTTGAGCTTCCCGGACCAGGATCTGTCCCGGATCTGCAATCCCCGGACAACCTGCTTCGCTAATGATTGCAATGTTTTTGTTCTCCTTGATTTTCTTTCTGAAAGTTTCGACCTGGGCTTGCTCTGCCTTATGAATAGTAAACCATTCAAACTTGTCAATTACTATTTCCTTTGATAAGCTTTTCAAAAATCTCCTTGCAGTTCTTTCGTTTTCCGCAAAAATTACCTGGCTGTTATTGATAGCGGGTAATACAGAAGCAGGTATCGTGTCGATGGCATCGGGAGACAAAAAAGAAGGTACGAGATAAACCATATTCATAATTTATTGACCTCCGCGATTGAAAGGCTTTCAGAAGTATTCTGCTGCGATTGAAGGGAGAGTGTTGCTGCGATTACTGCGTATCCCGGGGCGATCACCCAGCCTATGACAGGAAGCAAATGCAACAAATAGAACACCATACCATTCCCAATAGCAAGGCCCTTATGGTCCCCGATGAAATCAATGCTTTCTGATGGCGACAATCCTCGTCTTTCACTTGTATAATCGAGCATGGAAAAACCCAGGTAATAACATTCGATTAGCAGGGCGAACACCGGAGTGACCCAACCCACTATGGGAATAAGAGCTATAATTAATATAGAAATTGTATAAACAGTTTGCCAGAGCGTATTTCGAAAAGCGATACTGATACCACGAAGAATGTCTTTGAAGAATTGAGCGAAATTGAAAGGATAGGATTTGTTATTAATGACTCTATCGGTCCTTTCACTCAACCATGCGAAAACAGGAGATCCAATTATCAGGAACAAATACTTGAACCATGAAAAATAAAAGAACATGAAAATGAGTTGCAAAACGATCTGTCCAAAAACAAAAAAGAACCTCAAAAGGTTTCCATGATCTTTTTGCATCCAACCTTTAATTCCTGTTTTTGAAAAAAAATAATCAATCACAAAAGCTGAAGAATGCCAGAAAAAATAAAAGCCGGCCACAAATAACACGGCGTAGATAATTCCCGGAACCAGGATCCACTTCCAAAGTTTGTTGCGAATAACAAACCTGTGTGCTGCCATGTATGCCTGTATCGCTGTTATTATTTCCTGGAGCAAACCGCGTGATTTAATGTTACAAAGACTATCAAACTTAAAAAATATAATCTGCTTTACATTTACAAATTACCTGCCCTGCAATAGTGAAGGAACAGGCAGTAAAGCAATCTTTATGAAAAAATTAACCCTTTCATTTTATAAACGAAACAACGTTGCAGAGATCGCCAAAGATCTTTTAGGAAAAATAATTGTGACAAACTTCGATGGCCAGCGTACTTCAGGAAGAATTGTAGAAACAGAAGCGTACGTGGGTGTTACGGACAAAGCATCGCATTCTTATAATGGTAGGCGTACTGCCCGCAACGAACATATGTATGGCAGCGCTGGCATTGCTTATGTGTATGTCTGCTATGGATTGCACCAAATGTTGAATGTGGTTACAAACGATAAAGACGCTCCGGATGCTGTATTGATCCGCGCAGTGGAACCTTTAGAAGGAGTAGAACTGATGCTGCAGCGCAGTGGCAAAAAAGAATTGGACAGGACGCTGACACGGGGCCCGGGAAATTTAGGAAAAGCACTTGGAATTTTCAAACATCATTCGGGAACAGAGCTCAATAGCTCTCAATTATACGTCGCGGATGACGGTTTTCGGCCTGGCAGTGAGAGCATAGGAATAAGTGCGCGGATAGGAGTAGAAAGCGCGGGAGCCGATGCATTACTCCCATACAGATTCTATGTAAAGGACAATAAGTTCGTGAGCGGTAAAAACGTTTGAATCAGGCCCGCTTTTCAAATAGATTCCCATCATTTTTGTCACAGTGATTTCTTTCACAAGATGTACTTTTGCACCTTAATTCTAAAATAAAATAATAAGTTATGAGCACGACAAAAGTTGCTATTAATGGTTTCGGAAGAATTGGCCGGTTGGTTTTCAGGCAGATCTATAACATGGAAGGAATTGATGTGGTAGCTATCAATGATTTGACAAGTCCAAAGGTTTTGGCACATTTACTAAAGTATGATAGTGCACAAGGCAGGTTTGATGGAGAAGTTACGAGCAAAGAAAATTCGATCGTTGTAAACGGCGAAGAAATCATGATATATAAGGAAAAAGATCCTGCACAAATTCCTTGGGGAAAGCATGACGTGGATGTTGTAATAGAAAGCACCGGTTTTTTTACAGATAAAGAAAAAGCGGCGGCGCACATCTCAGCAGGCGCGAAAAGAGTGGTAATCTCTGCTCCGGGAACCGGGGATTTGAAGACAATCGTTTTCAATGTTAATCACGAAATTCTCGACGGTTCAGAAACAATCATTTCATGTGCATCCTGCACTACTAACTGCCTGGCTCCGATGGCGAAAGTTTTGAACGATACATTTGGTATTGCAGCAGGTTTTATGACCACAATTCACGCTTACACGAATGACCAAAATACATTGGACGCTCCTCACGCTAAGGGCGATTTGAGAAGGGCAAGAGCTGCCGCTGCGAACATTGTTCCCAATAGTACCGGGGCAGCAAAGGCCATTGGGCTTGTATTACCTGAACTAAAAGGCGTGCTTGATGGTGTTGCTCAACGGGTTCCCGTAATTACAGGATCACTCACTGATCTTTCAACCGTATTGAAGAAAAAAACATCAATAGAAGAAGTTAACGCAGCAATGAAAGCAGCTTCAAATGAAAGCTTTGGATATACTGAAGATGAAATCGTAAGCAGCGATGTGATAGGAATTCATTACGGATCTTTATTCGATGCCACTCAGACAAAGGTGTTGACAGTTGGTGATACCCAACTTGTAAAGACTGTAAGTTGGTACGATAATGAAATGAGTTATGTTTCGCAGTTGGTAAGGACCGTGAGCTACATGGACAGCCTGATAAAGAAATAAAATAAGATTACAGATTTTTATAAGAAGCCCGTTTCAATAAATAATAATTGAAACGGGCTTTTTTGATTTAATCTACTCGAAAAAATCTTCGCAGTTCGGGTCAGAATCAAGAATCGCAACAATTGGAAATCCTTGAGGGGTTTGTTGTATTCCAACCAGATCATGGCTGATCAATAAATCCGCTAAAAAAATTTCTAACGAAAAATATTTCCGTGAAGATTCGTGTATCATGAAAATGGGAGAGAGATCAAATAGACTTTGGGAGTGTGGCTTTATTTCTTCTTCAATCCTGCAAGGAAATTCTCGAGAGCCGTAATCATACTCGGCACCTTGGGCTGAGGGGCGATTATATCAGGATAGAGGCCAGCAGCAACCACCGCTTTTCGGGTATTATCGCCAAAGGCTCCTATTGTCGTTCCGTTTTGTTGAAAATCAGGAAAGTTTTCAATAAAACTTCTTACACCCAAGGGCGTAAAAAAACAAATAATATCATAATTATTTTTAGAAAAAAGCTCCTTCAGATCGTTTGATATAATTTGGTAAAGTACAGGTATTGCATATTCGCATTCATTTGAAATTAACCAGTTGGTGATTTCGCTGTCAAACGATTCAGAACACGGATAGAGAAATTTCTCCTGTTCTTTATACTTGCTAATTACATCGAACAAACTCTTGTTGGTGCCATCACTGCCATAAAACACTTTCCGTTTGCGGTATAAAATAAACTTTTGCAGATATAGCGCAACTGATTCCGTGATGCAAAAATATTTTGTCTGCTGCGATATTGTAATCTTCAGCTCTTCACAAGTCCTGAAAAAATTGTCAATTGCATTTCTGCTGGTGAAAATAACTGCAGAGTAAGCAGTAATATCGATCTTTTGCTTCCTAAATTCCCTGGATGAAACCGGAACTACGCTTATTAATGCTTGAAAATCAAGCTTCAGCTTATATTTCCTTTCCATTTCAAAATAGGGAGATTTGTCGTTTTCTGGCCTTGATTGTGTGATTAGGATTTTATGAATTTCCTTGATTGTCCTCGACTCGGAAAATGCAGTTTTTATATCCATCTTTAGCAGAAACGTGTACTGCAAAGTTACATTTTTTTACCTAAAAATAGCTTCATCCGCGTTTTTGGCAATTAAACGGAAAAGCAACCTCTCAAATAAAATAATCTGTGGTGATTTTATAAAGCAGTAGAAGTGGAATTATTTCACCTCCTATGATGTAAATCAGGAAATGAAAAGGATTCATGGGGAGCTTGGTTTGCAATACACCGTAGGTCTTTACATATCTCGAAAAGAAAAACAAAAAAACCAACAAGAGCGAGATTGTAGTGAAATAACTAACGAGCAATGGCATTGAAAAAGCGAGGATAATGATAAACGGAACCAGCACGATTCCTGTAATCTTATTAATTAGAAAAATAATAAAAATATAGCTGTCGATCGTTTCCCGCATGTTAGTTACCCATCCAATGAATTTCAAAGAAATGTATTTTATAAAATAAAGAACAGCAATACCGCCAATACACAATGGCAAAAGCCAAGGCCGGCTTATAGAAATGCGCAGGTCATATCGCCTCACCAGCAACCAACAAAAAATCCCGGCGCTTATTGCAAAAAAGATATTTAAGATGAAAGACGGAAGTTTCGACTGCAATAGCTGATCGGTGAGCTGGCTCTGCCGGAGAGAGGTATTGAAGAATACGCGAAATACGTTTTTGAAATAGCCCTGATAGAAAGTCTTAAAAACTCCAAGAATCAAAACGACCACACATAGCAGATAAAACAGAAACTCATCCCCATTGAAGTGCTTTTGCTGAATTGCAAAATATAACGGCTCTCCCTTGACGTTGATGAACCTGTTCTCCAGGAGAACTTCATTCATAACCGAACAATAACTTTTTGGTCCTGTTTGGGAAGTCATCAAAGAAGAATCGACTCGCACAACTCTGGCACTGGTATCAGTGCTTTGCAACACTTGCTTCGCGGTTGCGGTGGAGTCTGTTTGTGCCGAATCTCTCGCTTGCCCTGGAATTCCGGCTTTGGTGAAATTGAAAAAGAGAATCAACACAACAGCGACAAAATACCTTATGATCTTTTTTTTCATGAACTTATTTCCTCTTCTATTCATCAAAAATAGTTGATATATCCAAAATGAATTTTCGATGCATTCCGGATGTCAAATTTTATATCATCTCTTTTTCCTATCGCATAGCTAAGATTTAATAAACCAATCTTTGTTTCAAAGGCAAGACCGATTCCCCCACTTATGAAACGATTGGCAAAACTTAAATTACTGAATTTAGTATGCGTCAATCCAAAATCTGAAAAGCCATACAGGAAAGAGTTTATTCCTACCAGGTACCGGTATTCCGCAGTGAAAACTGCATAGCGATTTGCATAAATACTTTCTTCATCAAACCCTCGTAACAGCCGGTAGCCCCCTATCTGGAACAGTTCGTTGCGGAACAGTTGTGGTGTCTCTAACCAACCACCAGTGAACTCCGTTTTTATCGTACTGCTTTTGCCAACAGGTAAATAATGAATGAACGATCCCTGGAGCCGCACCCGGTATGTTTTGATTTTTAAGGAATCATATAATGTATTAAAATCAAACGCTGGGTCACGAGGATCTTTTAGGTTTAGAATGTCATTGTTTTTTGTGATCTTTTTGATTCCCGCCGTGGCTGTTAATTCAAGTTCATTTCCTTTCCGGGGATTCAGCCTGTAATTCGTGTTGACAAACTTGTAGCTGACTCCAAAATTTCCTGAACTAACATCAATATTTTGAGGTAAACTTTTGGTGATTAAGATCCTGTTTGTATCCACGCCGCCGGCAAGCAGATAACTTCTCTCTTTCTGATAAAATATTTTGCCGGATTGGGTGGACGATATGATATATTGGAGACCAAGAATCGTGTTGAGTTGTAAATAGGCTGAATCTCTTTTTAATAAATCAAAAGCCAGGTCAATTCCAAATGATGAATTAAAAATGTAGGGATGAGTGTAACCAATATTGAGCCTCGGTGATTGTGGCTGAAGTTGTTGCCAGTTCAACAAAATATTTTCTCCTGAACCGAGTGCATTTTTCAGATCCAGATGAACATCTCCCGTCAACTGTGCCTTTTTCGTAGCATCGTTCGAGGGCAGATATCCAATCAAAACATCTATAGCGCTGCTTCGTTTTTGCTGAAGATAAAGGTTGAGGATAGATCCGCTTCCAAGCATCGTGACATTCCAGGGCTGAATCTCCTGCAGGTAGGGCAATTCCCTGAGACGTTTGCTTACCTGGTTTAGGTTGTTGTTATCATACAAAACCCCATTCTTGATATCAAGATAGTGTTGAAGAAACATGTTCCTGATTTTCGCATCTCCATAAACTTTGATACTATCAATATGGTATAAGGCGCCCTTTCTTACCACGAGTTGTGCATTGACCTGGTCATCAGAGAAGGAAACAGATTCCAATTCTGCTTCGGCAAATGGATAACCATTGTTTTCGTAGTAGCTAATTATCTTTTCTTTCATCACCATCAGTTTACCGAATTCCAACTTTTTTGCAAATTGCCTGGCGTTCCATCCAACTGCATCAAGGGCTTGCGTCTCTACGCTGTCCGTGTTTATTTGCGCCCATGAAAATTTTCTTCCAAAGTAAATTTCAGCAATTGCAACTGTTGAATCGAAGAATACAGAATCCACTGAAGCAGCGGGAAAGCCAGAGCGCAGTAGGATAATTGGCAGGGAGTCAATATAGAGTTTAGCTGATTCCTTGTCAATGAAGTTTGTTGTGAGTGAGGGATTCTCCTGCTTATAGGAAGTATCTTTGCCCTTTATCACATAGTCTACCTTGTATTTCTCCTGGCAGAAAACCAGGTGCGGAAACGACATAAAAAACACTGTGATTATTATTTTGAAGCAGCATAAATATTTTACTGTAAATCGGCGCATGGTACACATCAAATCTAAATGAAATTCCGAAACCTGTTCGGGCAGGCTTTCTTCAATAAAATCTTAAAACTTTGGCTGGTATTTATATCCATATTCCATTTTGCCGACGAGCTTGTCATTATTGCAATTTTCATTTTTCAACATCTCCGGCATTAAATAAGGAGATGATTCAATCATTAAAACAAGAAATTCTACTTTCTAAAAATGATCCATACATCCTCGGACAAACAATCCAAACAATTTATTTCGGTGGAGGAACACCAAGCCTCTTAGATAAACGTAACATCGAAGAATTATTATCTGGTGTAAAAAATAACTTCGAAGTAGATCCGGCTGCTGAAATTACACTTGAGGCAAACCCGGACGATATAAATGCTATAAGCCTTGAAGGATGGAAGAACATAGGAATCAACAGGCTTAGCGTTGGCCTCCAGTCTTTCATAGATCGTGACTTGAAATGGATGAACAGGGTTCATAATTCGCAACAAGCGCTATTAGCAATTAAAATGATAAAAGAGTCAGGAATTAATAATTATTCTGTCGATCTTATTTATGGTACGCCTTCGCTTACAATTGAAGAATGGAAAAAGAATGTTGAAACAATCATTGCATTGGATGTACCGCATGTTGCGGCCTACGCCTTGACAGTGGAGCCAGGCACGGCTCTTCAGTCAATGATAAAACTGGGGAAAAAGGCGGATATAAGCAGTGATGACCAGGCAGAACAATTTTTGCAGCTAATGGAATGGATGAAAAAAGCAGGCTATGAGCATTATGAGATTTCCAATTTTGCCAGGCCTGGATTCAGAAGCAAGCATAACAGCAGCTATTGGAAAGGAACACCGTATTTAGGAATTGGTCCTTCAGCCCATTCATTCAGTGGAAAGGCAAGAAAATGGAACATTGCCAATAATCCGCGCTACATAAAATCTATAAAGAAAAACGCCATTCCTTTCGAAGAAGAAGTACTAACCAAAGGCCAGCAATTAAATGAATACATCATGACTTCCTTGAGAACTATCGACGGACTGGATTTGCGATTTGTTGAAAAAAACTTTTCACCAGACGACAGGCTGAACATTGAAAGTGATTCGGCCGTCTATAAAAATAAAAAAATGATGTTGCTGGAAAATGAACATCTCATGCTAACACAAGAGGGAAAATTATTTGCCGATGGAATCGCATCCGCATTATTCAGATCGCAGTCTGAATAAGTTTGAATAGTTTTTCTTGCTGTGATTGAACGTGGGTCACTTATTTCCCTGAGTATTCCTTTACCGCATCCACGAAGGCTTTGGCATTCTCAACCGGAACGTTTGGTGTAATACCATGACCGAGGTTAGCGATGTAGCCAGTAACACCAAACTCATCGATCATTTTCTTTACCTCTTCCTTTATGGAAGGTATCGGGCCAAGTAATTTCGCAGGATCAAAATTTCCCTGGAGAGTGATGTGATTCCCGGTTAACTCTCTCGCAAACTGTGGCGTGATGCACCAATCAATACCGAGGCCCGAAGCACTGCTTTCGCTAAGATCTTTCAATGCATACCAACTTCCTTTTGGAAACAAAATTACAGGCGCATCATCTTTCACTGCATCCGCAATCTGAACCAAATAAGGTTGTGCATAAAGCTTAAAGTCGGCAGGACTGAGAACTCCGCTCCAGCTATCGAAAACCTGCAATACATCCGCTCCCGCTCTGGCCTGTGCTTTCAAATAAACGATTGTAGTGTCTGTGATTTTTTGAAGCAACTGGTGTGCAAGTGTAGGTTGAGTAAAACAAAATTGCTTTGCTTTATCCCATGTCTTGCTTCCCTTTCCTTCGATCATGTAACAAAGAATCGTCCATGGCGCACCGGCAAAACCAATCAAAGGAACACGACCATCCAATTCCTTTTTTGTCAAGGACAAAGCTTTCATTACATAGTCCAATCTTTCTTCCGCGTCGTCAGTAACCAGGTCATCAATATCTTTTTGAGTTTTAATCACTTGGGGAAGCGAAGGTCCTTTGCCTTCTTCCATCAAAACCTCAACACCCATCGCCTGCGGAATTACGAGAATGTCAGAAAAAATAATTGCAGCATCTACCCCTACCTGGTCAATGGGTTGCAACGTAATTTCTGTTGCGAGTTCCGGAGTCTGAACGCGGGTAAAAAAATCATACTTGGCTCTGAGCTTCATATAGTCAGGCAAATATCTTCCTGCCTGCCGCATCATCCAAACTGGCGGTCGTTCTACACTTTCTCTCCTCAATGCCCTTAATAATAAATCGTTTTGTAGTGTCTGCATTTAAATGTTTTGACCTGAACTGAAATGAGCAATCGCCTGGGCCACTAAACTTTTTTTATTAGGAATTTCAGCAACTATAACAGGTTTATTTGAAAAATGTTTTACGGCATTCGCAGTAGTCTCACCAATTGCAAACGGCTGCATTCCTTCAGTGATAGCATTAATGGAGAAGTAACTTTCCACAGCACTCGGACTGAAAAATAATACTCCATCATAATGCTCCGCGATACCTTGTGGCGTTTCCAGCGTTTTATAAATAACCAGTTCATCAACCTTGACTCCATTGCTTTTTAATTTTTCCGGAAGTTCATCTCTTCTTCTATTACCACAAAAAAAGTAAACTGATTTTACAGCAGGCTGTTTCAAAATTTCATCGGCCAGATCAGCGCCGGTATTTCCTGTGGCCGCGATATTCTCTTCTCCAAAAATTTCCGCGACTAACTTTTTTGTAGCCGGCCCGATGCAAAATATTTTCCAGTTTGTTTCCGATGAAATAAAATTTCTTACCGCTTCCACTGCATTCATGCTGGTAAATATTGCATAAATTTTTTCCATCGAAAGCTCAACGATCCTATTCTCCGTGGCCTCATCGATGGTTGCCTCCGTTTCTATAAAGGAGATTTCATCAATTACAATATTGTGCCTGGCAGCCTCTGCAATTAATTCTTCGCCAACAGGTCTCGTGCTCAATATTTTTTTTTTATCCCTTCGCATCCTTTATCTCTTCAATTATTTCCCGCACTTCTATTTTTTGCAGAAGTTCATTTCCTGCTTCTATTCCTAAATTGCTTGCTTCGCTGCGAAGACTTTTTTTCATTACCGGAATTATCATCTTCCCATCAACACTACAAATATTTCCTTTGAAAATTATTTGATCGTTTTCCGTAATTGCCAATCCGCTTATTGGTGTGGAGCATCCTCCGGAAAGAGTTCTCAAAAAATCTTTTTCAATTTTCGTGCATAGAGCAGTAACGTCATCATTCAACGGACTGCACGCCTCTATACAACGCTTATCCCCGGTTCTGCAAACAATAACAATCGCACCTTGCGCAGGGGAGGGCAACATCCAATCGAGATCCATTGAATTCGAAGGACGCAAGTTTATCCTTTCAAGTCCTGCAGCCGCAAAGATGGCTCCCTTCCAGTTGTTTTCACCTATTTTTCTTAACCTCGTATTTATGTTGCCTCTCAGATTTTCAATTGAATGATTTGGATATCGATGCAGCCATTGGGCCCGCCTCCTGGTGCTGCTGGTTCCAATTGTGGCTACACTTTGTTTGTCTTTCAGGAAAGAAGGATCGTCTTTGTAAACGATAATGTCTTTATAAGATGCTCTCTTGAGAACGGCGGCTTGCATGAGCCCAACTGCAAGTTTCGTTGGAACATCTTTCATGGAATGAACCGCTATATCTATTCGTCCGGCGAGAAGCGCCATATCAAGAGACTTCGTGAAAATGCCCTGTACTCCCAACTCGTACAATGGAGTAACGGTATCAATGTCGCCCTCGCTTTTAATGAACACGAGTTCTGAATCAACTTTATTTTCCTTTAGCAGGTTCTGCACAAGCCTGGCTTGCCACTCAGCCAATTGGCTCTCGCGGGTTCCTATCTTAATTGGATGTTTCAATTTTTTGAAGGTAGCTGCTTAATGCACTAATGTACTGACAACCCTTGTTTTTTTCATTGTGCAATTGTACAGCGAGGGAAGAAACGGCCTTGTGTATTTTTTCGTCAGCATATTTGTCCAGCGGATCTTGCTGGCTTAGTTCCCGCAACTGCACTTTTATTTTGCGCAGCAATGGGCTGTTTGAACGACGCCGGTACCAATCCATCATTTCATGCAATGTTTCCGCAATTATTTCCATTGCTTTTGGTATTTCTGCCTGGCGCAGAGCGATTGTCTTATCAAGTATCAATGAAATTTCATCCACATTTAATAATTCAACTCCGGGTAACATTTTTACGGACGGATCTACATTTTGTGGAACAGACAGATCGAGCAACAGGCGATGCTTTTGTTCTATAAAAAATGATGGAAGAACGGTATAGGAGTCAGCAGTGGAACTAACAATAATTATATCAGCTTCGTTAATCTGTTTGCTTAAATCGTCGTAAGGTACAAATGTAGCGTCACAGCTTTCGGCAAGGTCTTTTGCTTTTTGATCAGTGCGGTTTGTAAAAAAAAGATTTGCTTCCGGAAAATAGTTTTGCAAATTTTTGCCAACGTGTTGTCCAAACTTTCCAGTTCCGATCAGTAGAATTTTCTTTCCCTTGATTTCAGCAATTTTCTCCCTGATAATTTCAATGGCAGCATAAGAAACAGAAACGGTTCCGGAACTCAGCCTCGTATTTGTCTTTATTTTTTTGGACGACTGCAGCGCGTAATTAATCACTTTTTCCATGAAAGTATTCATGCATCCGTTGAGTTTTGAAACTTTTGCCGCTTGTTTTATCTGCGCTAAAATCTCATAGTCGCCGACGATCTGCGAATCAAGCCCGGCGGCAACTTCGAACAAGTGCTCAATCGCAGACTCGCCCTGGAAATTATATCCATGCTTAATAAATTCGGACATATTTCCATGGGTATAAATGCATAGCAGTTCGATAAGCTCATTTGGATGATCGCAGATACCATAAATCTCCGTTCTGTTGCAGGTAGATAGCACCATACAAGATGGAAATCTTTTTGCGATATCCTGCTGCAATAATAACGTGGATTGCTCGGGCAAGAGTGAAAATCTGCCCCTCACACTTATGTCACTCTTACGGTAATTGATGCCTGCGACACAAAAGTTATCAAGAAAATAATGTTCAGTATCTAATACTATCATGGAGAAACACAAAATTATTTTGATGAGATATCTTAAGTGTCATGAATGTGTCATAAAACAAAGAAATGTCGCGATATTACGCTTCTGTAGATTCAGTAAGGATGGAAAACTTATTCAAGAAACTTACCTTAGATTTCATGCTAAAATTTCTCAACGGCCTTACATTTGCCAAAAATTTGTATTGATGTCTAATGAAGTGAAGAGAGGCGTGTTACTAATCAATTTGGGCTCTCCGGAATCCACATCAACGGCTGACGTTAGAAAATACCTCGACGAATTTTTAATGGATGGCCGAGTGATTGACAAACCCTGGCTGTTCAGGGCGCTGCTTGTAAAGGGAATCATCGTGCCTTTCAGGGCTCCCAAGTCAGCGGAGGCCTATAAAGCAATATGGACCGAGAATGGCTCTCCCTTGATTGTATTGACTGAATTATTGCAGCAAGCATTACAGGAAGTAATCGAAGAACCCGTTGAAATTGCCATGCGTTATGGAAGTCCCAGTCCAAGGGAGGGATTCGAAAAACTGCTAAAGAGACAACCTGCGCTGGAAGAGGTGATTGCCGTGCCCTTGTATCCGCATTATGCAATGTCAAGCTATGAAACCGCGGCGGAATACGCCCGTGAAATTCATAAGAAGTACAAGTATCCTTTCCGATTAAAATTTGTTCCGCCTTTTTATAATGAGCCTTCTTATATAAATTCTCTTGCGGAAGTGTTTAAACCACATTTGGAACAAGATTTTGATCACCTCCTTTTTAGTTATCACGGAATACCCGCCCGTCACATCCATAAAAGCGACATTACAGGCTGCCATTGCCTGACTGTAGAGAATTGCTGTAACGTCCCTTCTCCTGCACACGAATTTTGTTATCGTCACCAGGTAATTACTACTACGCAACTGGTTACTGAAAAATTAAACTTACCATCAAACAAATTCAGCATCTCGTTTCAGTCTCGTCTTGGAAAGGGTTGGCTCACACCTTTCACCGATTTTAGATTACAAGAGATGCCTGCAGAAAACATTAAAAAGCTATTGATTGCGTGCCCCGCTTTTGTAAGCGATTGCCTGGAAACTCTTGAAGAAATTGAAATGCGTGGGCGAGAAATTTTCATGAACGCCGGTGGAGAATCATTTACGATGATACCTTGTCTAAATACTCATCCATCATGGGTACAAACCTTAAAGGGTTATGTGAGTTAAGGCTGGAATGCAGTCGTGGCAAACATTTGCGTGAATTGTTTTATTTTGCACTCCAGGTATTTCATCTTCTCATTTTTACCAATGATAGGTTCAGCCCCGGTTTAATTAAGTGATACCTAAAAGAAAATATTTAATTTCAACACGCTTATCGCCAAAAACGCACCGAACCAACTTATTCAACATGTATTTCTATATCAAAGCCCTGCACATTATTTTCATTGTTACGTGGTTTGCCGGGCTTTTTTATATCGTAAGATTATTTGTTTACAGCGCGGAGGCCTCGAATAAAGAAGAACCAGAAAGAGCAATTCTTTTAAAGCAGTTTGGGCTAATGCAAAAGCGGCTATGGTTCGGCATCACATGGCCTTCCGCGGTTCTCACACTGATCTTTGGCACATGGATCGGATTGCTATATGGAAGCTTACCTCTGTGGCTTTTGGTAAAACTTTTTTTTGTGCTTGGGCTGTTCATTTATCATGTTAGCCTGCATACTATTTTCAGACAGCAACGAATGGAAAATTTTAAATGGACTTCGCAGCAACTAAGAATATGGAATGAAGTAGCAACTATTTTTCTAATCGCAATCATCATGTTAGCAACCGTCAAACAATTGCTAAGTGCGGTCTGGGGAATTGGAGGCCTGGTGACCTTTGCAATTATTCTTCTGCTGGCAATCAAGCTGTATAAAAAATACCGGAAAGATTAAATCTGTGGAGCCAGAGAAATATTAACGAAAGAGAAGTTCGCAGGGTTTAAGGCCCGTATGTTTTTTGAATGCTGTAGAAAAGTGAGAGATTGAAGAATATCCCAAAAGTGCAGACACATCAGTCACACTTAACCCTTTTTCATACAAAAGGTATTTAGCATGTTCCATGCGCTGGCTTTGAAAGAAATCGAAGATGGTGGTACCATACATTTCTTTGAAACCTTTCTTCAGATAACATTCATTGATAGCCGCTTTACGACTAAGCTCCTTAATGGTCAATGGCTCACCGATATGTTGTAAAAGAATTTCCCTGGCTAAAGCAATCTTCTCTCTGTCTGCTTCATTTGCCAGGAATTTGCAGGAAAACGAATCTTCGCCTTCCCCTGCCATGCACTCCATTCCGTAGAGCAACAGCATTTGAGCCTGGGCATTTATAAATATATTTTCAAGACTACCAGAATAAGTATGATTCAATAACGCTTCCAGAACAGATCTCATCCTGCTGCAAAGAGGCAAGGTTTTAGTGAAAGACGAGGTATGCCTGAAATGCAAAATGTCTTCAGAAAAACTGGTAGTTTTAACCCCGTTAATAAACTTGGAAAGGTGATCTGCATTAAACCGAAAGCGAGCTACATCCACAGTTTTAGTCAGCTCGTCACAATTGTGGGAAAGGGAATGTTTACAAAAGTTACATTCGCTGTCTTTCTGTTTGCAATAACGATTACCTGAAATGCAAAATATCATTTCAAGATTCGGTTCTCTGTTTTCATCGCTGATATAGTTATAGGCGATCATCCCTGTATCCTCAAATGACATCTGTGGCCGGTTGCGATAACGTCTAATCACGTACTGCACAGAACCTGGTATCGTTTGTTCCTTTTGCTGCACGATTTCCAAGTCCTCATACATGACGGGATGATTGAGAGCTATCGATAATATATCTTGAGTAGAATCCATTTTTAAATATTTACAAAGATAACACTTCAAGAACTTATAATCGAGGGTGAAGTCTGGCAAACAAAAGTTAGCTAACAAGGAAAATTCTTATTTCGCGATCTGCGAGGTTATTTTTCCAATATCAACAGCTACTTTGTTTATAAAATTCACCTGTTCAGTTAAACTTCGATCGGTGAGTTTACTGTCGTTCGTAGTATTAGAGAGCTGTTTGACCGGCAGACTTTCGCCTGAATTGTCAAGTTCATCGAGTGATTTTTTCAAAATATTAATGGAGCGCCTTACCGGTTGATACAGTTCTTCCGAGTTTATTTTTTCTTTTGCAGAAAGGGTATCAGTAACGGCTGCGATATTTGAGGAGAGAACATGATTCAATACTACAAATTCATAAATCTTCGAGGAATGAAGTTGTTTATTTTTTGGTTCACTTAGCATCCTGTGAAACGCGGCAGCGAGGTTGGCAGTACTTACTATCACTTCTTTTCTGACTAATTTATAATCCAGTGAGGAACCCACTTTTCCGCAGATAGTATCGCCTAATTTTTGAAGGTAGTCGAGATTTGCTCTTAGTGTACTTGACATATAAGCAGGCAATTGTTTAGACTCCCAATAAGGAAAAAGATAATAGCTGGAAAAAAAAGCGATCACCGCAGCAATAGCAGTATCCAAAAGTCTTTCACTTGCCAGGTCAAAAATACCGAGGCCTAAAAAGTTGAAGAATATCAGTATATAGGGAGTCATGCAAATCACCATCACCAAATACCGCAAACGCACAAAAGTATAAGTGGCAATCATAAAGATGAACATGATTATAAAAAGGACAACAGGATCTTGCACGAACGCAATTATCAATAGTCCTAAAATTCCTCCTGCAAGTGTGCCTGTAAAACGCTCATAATTCCGCTGCTTGGTCAGGCTAAAACCTGGTTTCAAAATAATGATGATCGTCATGAGAATCCAGTAACTGTGGTGTCCATAGGAAATCAATTTTGAAACCGTAAAGCCCAGCATGCATGCAATGGTCATTCTCAGCGCATGCCTGAACACAGAAGATTCCATCGTAAGATTGTTTCGAAATACCCGAAAGCTTACAGTCTGGTGAGAAACGAATCTTGAATACTCTCCAACACTTCGCAGCTTTTTTTTGGAGGCTCTTTCGGTATTGAAATAAATAAATAATTCATCTGTCTGCCGAACCAGTTTTCTAAGATTAATCAACACCCGCTTGAGAAGGAAATTGTTAATTCCTGCATCCCCGACCGCATCTATTTCTTCTCTAAGTTTTTGCAAATCGGCAACCAGGTTGCGTTCTTGCGTGTAATCAAAATTAGATTGTATCGCATGCCCTATGTTATCTAACTCGTTCGAAATCCCTGTAGCAACCAGCGCTATTTGCTCTAATATTCCGGTTGCAAGAAATTTACTTCTTAGCAACTTGTAATCATACCAGTTAGCCGTTATTTGTTCATACAGATCTACTACCTCAACAAAGGTGACAACAAGCTTTCGCCCTGAGTGGGTCGATTCTTTTAGCAATGCCCTGTTTTTAAAAAGAAGCTCCCTCGTTTCATCCTGTTTTTGACTCACTGCCACCTGCTGGTGAACTAACTTATCGTATGCTTCTTCAAGATTAGTTGTTGGCAAAAACAAGTTTGCTTTTATTTTTAAGAATGTTGCAGTTTCACGAATGCAGTCACCTAAAGATCTTTGCGCCGGCCGATAAGGAGTAATTCTGTAAAATAACAATGCCACAAGCATATACCAGGTTCCTCCGGCCAAAATGAGCAAGCTCGAGAAAACTACTTCTGACGCGGGAAGAACATTTGAAATTCTCAGTACCATGATCAACAGGGCTGCCGTACCAATCGTTGTGGCCCTGTTGCCGAATACAGTAAACATTGTGAAGAAGAACGAAGAAAACAAAACCAACAACCCGGTCAAAAAAATAGAATGATTCAGGAAACCTGTAACCAGGGCCATCAAAAAAGCAAAAATGTTGCAATACAACATCCCATTTTTCTTGTGTTCCACTGGACCCGGACCATCACTGATACCTACTGCCAATGCTCCGAGCGATATAGTGATGCCGATCTCCAACCGGCCAATTAAGGCGAAAACTACGGCGGGAAGTACAATCTCCAGCGCGATGCGTATCCCATCGGCAAGATATTGACTGAACAAAAAATATCGCAGTTCCTTTGTTTGTTCTTTTAACATTGGAAGAAATCAATTTTTACAAAGAAAGTGAGTTATTATTACAACTCTCCAACGAGCTCGTTTCAGGATGACTTCCACCATCTTTTGACATTGTCTAAGATTTAAAATTCACTTCACTGTTAAAACTCACTTCTTACCATAATTCGAATGCAAAAAACAAATCGTTTTTTCATCTTCAAACTTTAAATTTGTGAATAAGTAAATTTCATTCTGTTATTATGAATACTAGGGAAGAGGTTTTAAAAGACGTTGTTATAAAATTTGCCGGCGATAGCGGAGATGGTATGCAACTTACCGGAACACAGTTTACCAACAACACAGCGATGTTGGGTATTGACCTGGCGACATTTCCGGATTTTCCGGCGGAAATCAGGGCTCCGCAGGGAACTTTGCCAGGGGTGAGTGGTTTTCAGCTACGGTTTTCAAGCGAACCGGTATTCACACCGGGAGACACCTGTGATGTACTCGTAGCCATGAATGCGGCCGCATTAAAAACGAATCTCAGGGCGTTAAAACCCGGCGGAAAAATAATAATCAATGTGGATGGTTTTGACGTAAAAAATCTCCGCCTTGCTAATTATCCTGATGGTGCGAATCCTGCGGAAGATGGAAGTCTTGATGGTTACGAAGTAATTAAAATTGATGTAACTAAAATCACTAGAGAGACACTGAAGGACTTTGAGATGGGTACCAAAGAAAAGGACCGGGCAAAAAATATGTTTGTGCTGGGATTTCTATATTGGATGTATAATCGCAGCATGGATAATACAATCAAGTTCTTAACTGAAAAGTTTTCGAAAAAGACGGCTATAATGGAAAGCAACATTACGGTGTTGAAAGCAGGGTACAATTTTGGGGAAACTACCGAAACCTTTACCACACGTTATTCTGTAGAAAAAGCAAAAATGCCTCCGGGCAATTATCGCAGTATCATGGGAAACCAGGCTCTTGCTTATGGATTGATAGCAGCGTCTCAAAAAAGTGGTCTACAATTGTTTCTGGGATCTTATCCAATCACGCCGGCAAGTGATATTTTACATGAGTTGAGCCGACACAAATCTTTTGGTATAAAAACATTCCAGGCGGAGGATGAGATATCAGCAATCGCCTCGGTTATCGGGGCTGCCTATGGCGGAAGCCTTGGAGTAACAACTACAAGCGGACCCGGAATGGCGCTAAAATCCGAAGCCATGGGGCTTGCCGTGATGCTTGAAATTCCATTGCTGATTTGTAATGTGCAGCGGGGTGGTCCTTCAACAGGCTTACCCACAAAAACCGAACAAAGCGATCTGTTGCAGGCATTATACGGAAGAAATGGCGAATGTCCAATGCCTGTTGTATCAGCGTCCACGCCGAGTGATTGTTTTGGAGCTGTATATGAAGCAGCCCGTATTTCCGTGCAGCATATGACACCGGTCATTTTTTTAAGTGACGGATATATTGCCAACGGAGCGGAACCCTGGAAATACCCTGAGAGCAAGGATCTTGCACCAATTAAAGTAAATTTCAAAACTGAATTGGGACATCATGAAGAGGTATTTCAGCCTTATCTCCGTGATGAAAATTTTGTGAGGCCGTGGGCCATTCCAGGATATGCCGGACTCGAGCACAGAGTCGGTGGGCTTGAAAAACAAAACATCACCGGCAACGTGAGTTACGATCCGGAAAACCATGAGTTAATGGTTAAGATCCGGCAACAGAAAATTGATAAAATAGCCGACGATATTCCCGAACAAAAAATTGACAATGGCCCTGAGAAAGGTAGTTTGTTGGTTCTGGGATGGGGAAGCACCTATGGTGCTATCAGGAGTGCTGTTTCGTCATTGCTTGCAGAAGGATATTCTGTTGCTCACACACACCTGCGCTATATTCGTCCCTTTCCGAAAAACCTCGGAGAGATTCTCAAAAATTTTGATACCGTATTAATTCCGGAGCTAAACAATGGGCAATTGATCAAAGTAATTCGTGATCAGTACCTTGTGGATGCAAAAGGATACAATAAAATTATGGGTGTGCCACTCACAAAACAAGAACTCGTGGATGAAATGAAAAGGCTGCTGAAGTTATAGTTTCTTCAATTTGTCCTTTTATTTGTTGGGTTTTCCGTTAGCTTCAATCTTCTTCTCCATCACCTTGTGGTAATACTTACACACAGGTTTTATTCCGCAAATTTCGCACTTCGGACGGCGTGCAACGCAAACGTAACGGCCGTGCAATATGAGCCAATGATGTGCTTTATGAATCAGGGGAGCAGGAATATCTTCAACCAATTGCTTTTCTGCTGCCAATGGAGTTTTTGCATTTGTGGTTAAACCGATCCGGGCAGCAACTCTGAAGACGTGGGTGTCAACTGCCATATTTGGCTGGCTGTCAATTACAGACGTTATTACATTCGCAGTTTTGCGACCCACGCCTGGCAACTGTATCAACTCTTCAACTGTCATTGGTATTTGGCCACCAAATTTTTCCATTACCATACCCCCCATTCCAATCAGGTGCCTGGTTTTATTATTTGGATAGGAAATGCTTTTGATAAACGGGAAAACATCGTCGAACGAGGCTTTCGCAAGGGTTTGGGCATTCGGAAATTTTCTAAAAAATGCTGGCGTCGTTTCATTTACTCTTTTATCAGTGCATTGAGCTGATAGTATTACAGACACGAGAAGTTCGTAAGGATCATCATAGATCAATTCTGTTTCTGCATCAGGAGAATGAGATAAAAAATATTCAATAACAAATTGATATCGCTCCGTTTTTCTCATAAAAAAAGTCCTGTCTTTTGAACAGGACAAAATTAACTTTTTTTGAAGTTTCTAGTGCGAGTGCAATTGCTTCTCATGCTTTGCGGCATACTGAAGAATCTTGTCTATAGATTCTTTCCGGGGAGATAGTTCAATGTCTTCGAGATTCTTTTGCGACAAAAGAAGGGTATCAAAAGTTTCTCTCAGGTCCATATCCGTTTCCAAAGCCTCTCTAATAAGTTCAGATTTTAATTCTGAAGTCTCGTTATAAAGATATTGCACCAGATCTTCCTGGGTAATGTGTGTCATAAATAAATAGCTTTAATGAAAAATATCCAATCCTATATTCAAAAACGACCCAATTTCGAAAATATTGTTTCCGTCACTTAATTAATGAGGAATCAGAAGTGATAATGTAAAGGTCTTCGTTGTCCTTTTTCATTAAATATTTTTCACGGGCGTACTTTTCAAGGGTCTTTGGGTTAGTCTTCAATAAATTCAACTCCTCACGGGTATCAGCAATTTGCTTATCCATTTTTTTCTCGCTCTCCTTGAGTGTCTTTAATTCTCCTACTCTCTTTAATTGAAGACCCACATCATTTCTATCAAAGAATAGTATCCAAACAACAAATATCGATCCTGTTATAAGGTACTTGTTACCAAGTATTTTTGAAAACCTATTCATAAATTCAGGATTTTGCTTTCCTAAAAGATAGTACTCTACCTCCGTTTACCACCATCTATTTCCCAAATTTAATTTTTCCTTTTGGATAAATAGCGCTTTCACCCAACATTTCTTCTATCCTTATCAGCTGATTGTATTTTGCAATTCTATCTGTTCTGCTTGCTGAACCGGTTTTTATTTGTCCACAATTCAATGCGACGGCCAGGTCGGAAATAGTAGTGTCTTCAGTTTCTCCACTTCTGTGGCTCATGATCGTATTGTAGCCATTTCTTTGCGCAAGTGAAACGGCGTTGATAGTTTCGGTGAGTGTCCCGATCTGGTTCACTTTCACCAACAATCCATTAGCGACATTTTCGTCAATTCCTTTTTGCAATCTTTTCACGTTTGTTACAAAAAGATCATCACCGACCAACTGAATTTTTTTACCAAGTCTTTCGGTCATTAATCTCCAGCCCTGCCAGTCATCTTCAGCCATCCCATCTTCAATGGAAATTATAGGATATTGCTTTACCCAACTCTCCCAAAAATCAACCATTTCTTCACTGCTTAGTTTTTTTCCGTCCGACTTATGAAAATGATAAACTTTTTCCTTCGTTAAAAACATTTCGCTAACTGCAGGATCCATTGCTATTCCAATTTGTAAACCCGTCTTAAAACCTGCAGATTCTACCGCAACGATAACAGTTTCTATGGCTTCCTCATTGCTTTGTATGTTTGGTGCGAAACCGCCTTCATCCCCCACATTCGTACTGTATCCCTTTTTCTTTAAAACTGCTTTCAACGCATGGAATATTTCAACTCCCCATTTCAATCCTTCGCTGAAAGTGGATGCGCCGACCGGCATTACCATAAATTCCTGGAAGTCTATTTTATTATCTGCATGGGAGCCTCCATTTAAAATATTCATCATAGGAATTGGAAGGACGGTTGCATTGGTACCACCTATGTACCTGTATAACGGAAGATTTGCTTCAAGTGCTGCCGCTTTTGCAACAGCAAGACTAACCGCCAAAATTGCATTGGCGCCGATCGCACTTTTATTTTCAGTTCCATCAAGTTCAATCATTGCCTTATCAATTCCGGTTTGATCGGCGACATCCCAGCCTGTGAGGGTATCAGCTATTAAACCATTTACATTTTCAACCGCTTTGTGTACGCTTTTTCCTCCGTAATCTTTCTTATCGTTATCACGAAGTTCAACTGCTTCGTGAATTCCGGTGCTTGCACCAGAGGGAACAGCAGCCCTTCCCAGCGATTCATTTTCTGTTAATACTTCAACTTCGACTGTGGGATTTCCACGGCTGTCCAGGATCTGTCGTGCATGAATATTTGCGACGTAGCTCATAATTTTATTGATTAATTGTTTTGAGAATTACCAGTTAAATTTCTAAAAATATCCTCGAGACTCTTATGCTCAGTTTTTAATGAAACGATGTCTAAATTGTTTTCTATGCTAAATGCAAAAAGATTCTTTTTTAGTATTTCGGGATCCTGCGTTAATAGTCTGAATGTAGCAGCGCCTTCCTTTTCCACTTTAATTGCTTCCTCCAAATGATCCAAAGACGAAGATTCAATCCCCTGGGAAAATTCAACGATGATTGTATGAGAAGTCTTATTGGAAGTTCTGAGATTCAACAGTGTGTCGTCGGCTACTATACTTCCCTTGTTAATAATCACCACCCGGTCGCAAACGCTTTCCACTTCCTGTAAAATATGCGAAGAAAACAGTACGGTTTTATTTTTGCCTAATTCTCTTATAAGCTCTCTTATTTCAATGATCTGGTTTGGGTCCAGGCCGGTAGTCGGCTCGTCAAGTATAAGAACGCGAGGATCGTGAATAAGGGATGCTGCTAACCCTACTCTCTGCTTGTATCCTTTGCTGAGCTGACCTATTTTCTTTTTACATTCCCGCCTAAGACCGGTTAAGTCAATAACCTCTTCTATTCTTTTTTTACCATTCGTAGTTTGATGAACATCCACGATAAATTGAAGGTACTCCCTGACGTACATATCATGGTATAAAGGGTTGCTTTCAGGAAGATATCCCAGTTGTTTTTTTACTTCAAGCGGGCTTTTGCTTATATCAATTCCATTTACAACAGCAGTACCTGCATCTGCCTCCATGCAACCGGTTACTATTTTCATAGTCGTAGATTTTCCAGCTCCATTTGGACCCAAAAATCCAACAATTTCATTATCGTTTACCCGGAAGGAAATGTTGTCAATTGCTTTTTGCAGGCCGAACTTTTTCGTAAGATTGGAAATGACAATTGACATCGAACAAATGTAGTGCAGATTATAGAAAAAAAATTAACAGCTGTTTTTTATGATTTAATTGCATTGGCTTTCCGCTGCTTTCTAGGGTTGATTTTTCCTTGGAGGTCTGTTTCTGTTACCCTTCTGGTTGGATTGCTGATCGTTTCTCTGTTGCGGCTTCTGCTGCTGCTTACCTTGTGATTGTTGGCCTCTTCGGTTGTTTTCATTTTTTCGCCTGCGGCTATTTTTTTCCAAAGACTTGATTGATATGTGACCCACAACATCTACAAACTCCGGCTCCACTTCTTTTGGTTTACCACTTAAAACTTCTACAGTTTCAAGAGTATCGGGCTTGATCCCTTTCCGATTTTGGTCCAGAATTTTTTTCACACTTTCCACCGATAAAGGATAATACTTAGTATTATCTGGCATTGAATACCACATCAGGTTACGGAAGATATCTTTCTTAACCAGGAAAGCGCGTCCCTTTGCTACTTCAATTACATCGGCGTCGTCTGGAAAATGTTGCAGCGCATCCAGGTAAGTATCGAGTTCATAATTAAGACAGCATTTCAACCTTCCACATTGACCACTCAATTTCGCCTGGTTGATACTCAGGTTTTGATAACGGGCTGCATCTGTATTTACACTCTTAAAATCCGTAAGCCATGTGCTGCAACATAGTTCACGCCCACAACTTCCAATACCTCCTACCTTGCCTGCCTCCTGGCGTGCACCGATCTGGCGCATTTCGACTTTTACCTTAAACTCGGACGCGTACCTTTTTATCAGTTCCCGAAAATCAACGCGTTCATCAGCTATATAAAAAAAAGTGGCTTTTCTACTGTCCGCCTGAATTTCCACCTCGGCCATTTTTAAATCTACGTTGAGCTGTCTCGCCATTGCTCTGCTCCGAATTAGAACTTCATGTTCACGTGCCTTAGTCTCTTTCCACTTTGTGATGTCCGAATCAGTCGAAAATCTCAGCACTTTTTTTATGTCGGGATTATCTTCTTTTATACCGTGCTTTTTCAATTGAAGGCGAACAAGCTCTCCCGTGACGCTAACTGTACCAACGTCAAAGCCACTCACTCCTTCCACAGTGATTATATCGCCCTTCTCAAAATATTGTAATGTAAGATTTCTGTAATAATCTTTTCTGCTGCCCTGGTTAAAGGAAACTTCAATAATGTGACACTGGCTTTCGCTGTCACTGAAAGGAAGATTCGCCAACCAATCATGAACGTTCATGCGATTACACCCACCTGTGCTGCATCCCCCATTACTTTTACATCCATTAGGTTTGCCGGTACTACAGCTTGTACAACTCATAGTTGATTAACGATAGTTTAAATAAATAAAAAAAGAATTTTTAGGCAGATGAGCTCTCAGCGTAATTGATTCACAACTTCTAATCTATAATTTTTCCAGTAGAGTTTGAAAGTCGCTGGATTAATTGTAAAACTATAAATCACTTGTTAGTATACTGGCAGTTGATAAAAAAGCTATAGCTGAAATAAAGGATCCAAAGTCTTGTGCCATCTGCTTCAATTCATTAACCTCAATTCACCAAAATTAGCGAATTATCTTTAATAATATGATAGAGCCGGATGGAGAGCGCATGAAATAGCATTTTTGCATTTGCGTTCCGTTCGATATAAAAAATGGCATTGTCAAGCTCGTTAATTATCGCCTCCTGGGCTTCCGAATTGCACATTTTATTTAGTCTTGTTGCAAAGTCCTGTTCATTGTCTGACACAACGAGTTCGTCCGCTGGGAGATTGATGAATTGTATCCTGATAGCCTGGTGAAGCAAGTGAATGAAATAACGCAGCAACTGCTTTTGTCGTTCCCTCCCGAGTCGGCTTACTGTATCAATCCATTTTATTTGAGCAATTGGCCCTCCTTTCAGAATGGCATTTAACCAATCTCTGACCAGACCTTGCCAATCTTCATCAGAATGCTGGAGCGCTCTTAGTGCCTCCCGAAAATTGCCATCACTTACAGCAGCAACCTGTGATGCTTTTTCATGTCCGATCTCATACTGGTTGACTAAAACATTTTCAATTTCTTGTGCTGAAAGTGCGGGTATCCTTATAAGTTGTGTTCTTGAAAGAATGGTAGGCAATATAGCTTGCTCATCCTCTGCAACAAAAATAAATATAGTGCCTGGTGGTGGCTCTTCTATTAGCTTTAATAATTTGTTGCCAGAGGTTCCGAGGAGCTCGGGCATCCACATTATCAATATTTTAAATTCACTTTCAAATGCCTTGAGGCTCAGCTTTTGATTTATCTCGTTACATTCCCTTGCAGTTATATTTCCCTGCTTGTTCTCTGCCCCCAAAAACTGAAGCCAGTCGTACACATTGCCATATAAATTGGAGAAAATAAACTCCCTCCATTCCTTTATGTAATCATCGCTTGCGGGGGGAGTACCCGATTTTTTCGGGATTACCGGAAAAGAAAAGTGGATGTCAGGGTGAATCATTTGGGCAGCCTTGATACATGCCGGGCAGCTCCCGCAGGAATCCTTTGCAACCTCAATCAAAGAAGAATTTTGGGTTGATGATTTTACATCATCAATGAGGTCAGTAGTTCCAAATAAATCGAGCGCACTGTTTTCTTGTGAAGAGGATTGTTTTGCTGAAGTACAAACTATGTACTGGGCAAACGCCAGGGCAAGGCCTAATGATCCGCTTCCCTCCTTTCCCAAAAATAGTAACGCGTGGCTCAGCCTGTTTTGAGTGACGAGATCAACCAGATGATGCTTAACTGTTTCCTGGCCTATGACATTTTTGAATTCCATAAGACTAAGCTGACATACATTCTTAACTTCTTCTGATACAAGAAAAGTTTATGGCAAAATGGTGTGATAAAAATAGAGATGAAACTATTTCAAATAGGCAAGTATTTCTTCGCTCATGGGCGTTACTTTGCTATCAAACTTGGTCAACAAAATTCCATTTTCATCCAAAAGGAATTTAGTGAAATTCCATTTGATTTCTGCATCCATTACGCCATTCTCGGATTTGTTTGTGAGCCATTTAAATATCGGTGTTATGTCTTCTCCCTTGACAGAAACTTTTGCAGCCATCGGAAAAGTTACTCCATAGTTCTTCTTACAAAACTCTTTGATCTCCTGGTTAGATCCCGGCTCCTGTCCACCAAAATTATTTGCCGGGAAACCAACTATTACCAGCTCCTTGCCATATTCCTTGTATAGTTTTTCCAACGCATCATACTGAGGAGTGAATCCACATTTTGAAGCGGTGTTGACCACAAGTATTTTTTTCCCTTTGAACTTCGAGAAGTCAATAGTTCCGCCATCCAGGCTTTCTACTTTAAATTTATAAATTGATTGTGGCGACATAAGATTAGGGTTTTCGCTGGGAGTTGCAAATGAGAAAAAAGCAATTGATGCCAGGAAAAATAGGATCGGTTTCATTTTTTTTAGCAAAGATAGGTAATCAATGCAAGGGCCGATGGAGTCAATTTTTTTAGAGCGTCACAGCCAGTCCGGTATCACCTTTCGTAACAACCGAGGTCCGGGATTCCGATTCTTGGGTTACCATCCAGATCGTACGCCAAAGGAACAGCAGATCCCTGGTCGATTGCGGGCGCTGAAGGATCTTTTACAAAATGAAAATCGTAATAGTTTTTTGAAATATTTATGCTGTCGAAGAGGGGATCTGTATTTTTTAAAACATTGCCCGAAAATTGGGCATCCGCCGGGTCTGTATTTGTTTGTTTATATAGTGTGTTCTCAAATGTCACGGAGAAATTTCCTCCTGGCTTTTTCAATACATTAATTTCATCTTCGACAGTACCACCGGATCCCCAAAAAATACAGTTCTTAAAATTTGCATTCAAATCGGAAACGAAAATGCTATTATCCTGGTCAATGAAATTAGCAACCTGTAAGACTGGATTCTTATGATCAATAAAAAAATTACTGTAAGAGGCAACTGTACAGTTTACAAATGAATATTCGCCACCGTACACCAATAAAATGTTTTTGCCGCAGTTTGTAATCAGGCAATTGCTGGCTTCAATGTTTGAATTAATCCCTAATATTCCCGCATCATAAATGTTGTCGATGATTGTTTGAGTCAATGTAACCTTGGGAAGAACATTTGTAGAAGGATCAGAGACAACTATTCCCTGGTATGCATTTTTTATCAATGCAAAAGTGAACCTGTTATTTTTACTGCTTCCACTAAAATATATTCCAGGCCAGCTTGCAGGATAATCAACGTAGCCTTCATCTAATCTATCACCGGCGAATACAACTTTATCATCTTTTGTGCCCGCTACTATCAAGGTGCCATCCACAAGAAAGGGTGCATCAGGATGAAGAAAAATTCTTGTTCCAGGCCGTACAGTGAGCGTTGCCGTGCTATCTATCAATATCCCTCCTGTAATTACATATGGAAGAGCACTTTCCCAGGTCATATTTCCAGTAATCCTCACTTTATTTAGAAATATTGCATTTTGGCCATATGCCTGCAACTGAACAAATTTTTGATTCGTATTATATTCGATCAGAATGCTATCCCTCACTACGAAAGGAAGATTGGCCGTGGAAGGATCAATTCGCACCTGGACAAAAACGTACATGCTATCATTGGCCTCCAGCTCAATATTATTTACTTCAGTCGCCACTACGCCGTCTACGTTTATATTGTAAAAAGATGTTGCGCCTCCAGACAGTTTAATCTTGTTAATTAAAAGCTTTTGATTATTCTTATTGTAGATTTTAAAAGACTGTGTAATGGAACCAACTGATGTAAATATTGTATCGTAGGTAAGAGTATCTGCACTTGTGGCAAGAGTTGCCTGGGCACTTGTTATAAAGCGTTCTTTTTTGCAGGAAAAAATGAAAAATACCAACGTGATAAGTAAGACAGTAAGTCTATGGACCTTCATACTCAAAAATATATTTAAATCTTTAACGCTCCATACACCGGATAATTTTGCTGATGTCGATTTGCGGTATTTTATATGACGCTGCCGGTTTAGTGAGTTGCGAACGCTAATGCCGCTACGCTTAACCTCGTTCCTTCAACCTTCAAAATTTCAGCAGCACAAGCTTCCATTGTTGCCCCGGTTGTTATTACGTCATCCACCAAAAGAATATGATTTCCTCCGAGACCAGTATCATCCCTGACTCCAAAGCTCTTTTCCACATTCTCCCATCTTTCAATCCTTCCTTTTTTGGTCTGCGTTTCGGTATGAATTACCCGAACCACATTTTTGGAAAGTACTGGCTTAGAGAACACTTCTACAATTCCCTGGCATAAAATTGCTGCCTGGTTGTATCCTCGCCTAAATTCTTTCTCTGGAAATAAAGGTAAGGGCACAATCACATCGACATCCGAAAAGCGATTGCTTTGTTGCAGACTCTTTCCCATCAGGTTCCCGAGATAAACCCCGACACTTTTGTTTCGCTTATATTTCATTTCATGGATAAGATTTTGAATGATTGAATTCTTAGAAAAATAAAATTCACTCATGCCGGCAATCAGGGGAATTCGTCCCCAAAACTTTTTTTCAACCGGGTTAGTTGATTCTGATGCAAAGCCTGTGTGAGGTAAGTCATTTATGCAATCAAGACATAAGAAATCCTTAGTGGCCACGATGTCACTTCCACAACCCAAACAATTGTGGGGATAGAAAAAGTGAATGAGAGGTGAGAATATTTGAGAAGTTATCTTCAAGCTTTTTTTATTAAAACAAGTATTTGTACAATTCCTCCACTTTGCCTAGAGGAACAACCTGTATGTTGAACTTAGGTTTTGAAGCTGATTTCGAGAGACTGTATTTGCTAACAATTATTTTTTCAAAACCGAGCTTTTCAGATTCCGCAATTCTTTTCTCAATACGATTTACTGGCCGGATTTCGCCGCTCAATCCAACCTCGCCAGCAAAACAGACATCCGCTGGTAAAGGCACATCTTCATAGGAAGAAAGCAATGCACTTAATACGGCAAGGTCAATTGAAGGATCTTCTACTTTCAGTCCGCCGGCGATATTTATAAAAACATCTTTTACTCCAAAATGAAATCCACCTCGTTTTTCCAGGACTGCAAGCAATAGCTGGAGCCTTCGCAAGTCGAATCCAGTGTTTGTTCGCTGAGGAGTGCCATATACGCTTTGAGTAACCAAAGCCTGTACCTCAATGAGCAGAGGTCTGATACCTTCCATGGTGGCGGCAATTGCAACTCCGCTCAATTGTTCTTCTTTTTGGGTGATCAGCACTTCAGACGGATTGCTTACCTGTCGCATTCCGTCGCTACCCATCTCATATATTCCCAATTCGTATGAAGGGCCAAAGCGATTCTTTAGCGTGCGAAGAATTCTGTATGAGTAATTTCTGTCTCCCTCAAACTGAAGAACCGTGTCAACCATATGCTCTAATATCTTGGGGCCGGCAATGTTCCCGTCCTTGGTAATATGGCCTATCAAAATAACGGGGGTGTTCGTTTCCTTGGCAAAGCGCTGGAACTCGGCGGCCGTTTCCCTGATTTGTGAAACGCTTCCGGGGGCAGATTCAATGTAAGGAGATTGTAGGGTTTGAATAGAATCTACAATTACAAGTGCAGGTCTTAGCTTCCGGATTTCATGAAAAATAGTTTGTGTGTTAGTTTCTGTAAGCAAGTAAAAATTCTCATTTTTAATCTGCAGCCGGTCTGCTCTCATTTTTATTTGCTGATCACTTTCTTCACCACTTATATATAAGGTCACTATATTCTGCAATTGCAAGGCGTCTTGAAGAAAGAGAGTGGATTTACCGATACCCGGTTCTCCTGCGACTAACACAAGGCTGCCACCGACAATGCCTCCGCCCAATACCCGATTTAATTCTGCATCTTCAGTGATTATTCTTTTCTCTTCCCCACTCGTAACATTCTCTAAAGAGATCGTTTTAAGCCCACCGCTTAATCCTGAAAATTCCTTCCATTCATTTTGCTTTTTGTCGGTACCCTTTACAATCACTTCTTCAGAAAATGTATTCCATTGTTCACAGGCTGGGCATTTGCCCAACCATTTTGCACTCTCTTGCCCACAGTTACTACAGAAAAAAGCCGTCTTCGTTTTACTCATATTACTAATGAAATTAAAGAAACATTGCCATAGCAATAACAGTAGCCGAACAGAAAAAAATTAAAGTAGAAGAAAAGTGAGCGAGAGAGAACCCGATTTAGAAACTATAAAGAAAAGCAAAAGGGCTGGTGATTAAACCAGCCCTTGTACTTACTAACCCATTAAATTCTATTGCTAAATTACAAATTGCGAGCAGATAAACAAATTAATTTTCAGTGATGTTGATAAATTTACGCAAGAGATTTCAACAAGGAAATTGATGTAAAAATTCAATCATTTTATTGATATTATATTGATTATGAATACCTTATTCCCATAAATTTGTTATCGCATAAAGTAAAAAAGATATTCTGGCAATAATTTGGTTCATAATATAAACTACTTTATTTTTGAGATAAATTTATGCTAGTGAGGAAATTCCTTTTTTTATATTTCTTTCTTTTATCCACGATTGGGTCAGCCCAGATGAGTATTTCAGGTAAGGTAACCGACACCCATGGAAAGCCGATCATAAATGGAAGTATCAGTATTTTAAATTCTTATGATGGAGCTACAACCGATTCGCTCGGGAATTATTCTTTCATGACTGTTGAAAAAGGTAACCAGGTTTTACAGGCTACCGTATCAGGATACAAAACAGTTGAACAAGCGATTACGATCGTCGACGAACCGGTTAAGTTTGACATTTCATTAAAGGAACAAATTACAGAACTAAAGGCAGTAGTGATAAGTGCAGGCACCTTTGAAGCGAGTGATCAAAAAAGAGCAACGGCTTTAAATCCAATTGATATTGTTACAACGGCCAGTGCGAACGGAGATATAACATCGGCGATCAAAACATTACCCGGTACGCAGCAGGTAGGAGAAAATGAAGGGCTGTTCGTAAGAGGAGGCACCGCCAACGAAAGCAAAATATTTATTGATGGCACGCTTGTAAATAATTTCTTCTATTCGAGCGAGCCAAACCAGGCGACAAGGGGAAGGTTCAATCCGTTTCTTTTCAAAGGCACGATTTTCAGTTCAGGGGGATATTCCGCACTTTACGGTCAAGCACTGTCCTCTGTACTTTTGTTAGAATCTATTGATTTGCCTGAAAAGACTTCAGCCGAATTTGGCATTTCTTTTTTGGCGGCAAATGCCGGCCTTCAAAAGCTTTCAAAAAATAAAAAGTCTTCCTGGGGATTTACCTATTCCTACGTCAATCTTGCCCTGGTTTTTGATGTCATAAAACAAAAATTCGACTACTTCAAAATTCCTGTCTTACACGAAGGTGATCTTAATTTCAGGTTAAAAACTTCATCAACAGGGATGATTAAATACTTTGGCTATTTCAGTTCTACAAATCTTGGGTTTAGAAACCAGGATGTGGATTCATTGAACATGAAAAATGCCTTTGGCCTCAAAAACTTCAACATGTACCATAATCTTTCATGGAAAGAAAAAATAGGCAAAGGATGGAAGATAAATTTTGGAACTTCTTTCAGTACAAACCGGGACGATATCAACAACGAACTGCAAGACCAAGAAAATAAAAAGCAAGCGTTGGTAGATCAACCCTTATATGCTTATAAGAATTTTGGATTGCTTAACAAAGGACAATACGCGAATGCAAAGATTGTCTTTGAAAAAAAATTCAATGGACTTTCTGCGTTCAGGTTTGGAAGTGAATATAATTACAGCGATGAAAAATCAACTTTTTCGCAATATGATAACCGCCAATTTGAAGAAAGAATAAAAGAAGATTTATGGTCAACTTTTGCAGAAACTGACATTTATATTACCAACAACATTGCCGCCAAAGCAGGTACCAGAGTGGAGCATTCGCAATTAATAAGTAAGTGGAATATTGCACCCAGGATTTCTTTGGCATACAAGTTTCCGGATAACAGCCAGGCCTCGATTGCTTATGGCATCTTTTACCAGGATCCCGACAGAAAGTATTTGCCGACCAACCAATCTCTTCTATTCTCCAAAGCCACTCATTACATATTTCAATATCAGAAAATCACGAATCAGCGCATATTTCGCACGGAAGTTTTCTATAAAAAATATCAGGACTTATTCAAAGCCGGAGACAACAATGGAAAGTTGACCGTCATAAATAATAAAGGATTTGGAAACGCAAAAGGAATAGAGGTCTTTTGGAGAGATAAGAAATCAATCAAAAATTTCGACTATTGGGTTTCGTATTCCTACCTTGACACAAAACGCGATTTTCTAAATTATCCTTTTGCTATTGAACCCTCTTTCGCAGCGAAACACACAACTTCCCTGGTGCTGAAAAAATTCATCGCAAAAATGAAAACCCAGTTCAATGCATCATACACCTATGCGACGGGGCGGCCTTACTACAATATTGTTTATGATGATAACAGTACAAGTTATAAACTGATAGACCAGGGTCGTACAAAGGATTATAACAGCTTAAGCATAAGTCTGAATTATTTGCCGTCAATTACCAACCCAAAGGCAAAAGCTTTTACCGTGTTTGTTTTATCTGTCACAAATGTTCTTGGTGCGAATAATGTTTATACTTACAATTATTCTGCAAATGGACTACACAAGGTGGCAGTAACTCCGCCTTCAAAAAGGTTTGTTTACCTGGGCTGTTTTATAAGCCTGGGAATTGATAGAACACAGGATAATATCGATAACCACTTATAATTTGATTTCAAAATGAACACTGTCTAACCAATTATAAAATAAAAATTAGCACCATGGAAACAAACACCGATCCCAAACAAACGGCTGGCTCTGCCGAAGAAGAAAGAGATACGAAGGTTTGGAAAATAGCCCAAAGACGAGACTCATTTAAATACAATGTTCTTATTTATTTTATCATGAGCATATTTTTTTGGACCCTTTGGTATATTAACTTAAGACAAGGAGTGAAAGTACC
>JBDSGZ010000025.1:0-5362 GCA_039918735.1 Ginsengibacter sp. | reverse complement strand
TTTACCCGAATATTCATACCCTCCTGAAATAGCCGTCCAACCCCATGTGTGGTCATATTGTACCACAGGGTAAGTGATTTTATAAATGCTGTCATTTGCAGGAAGCGGATAGATTTTACTCAAATCTCCATAAGTGTCTATAAGAAATGTGCCTTCCCTAATTGGCCAGCCATAATCATGGCCTGGCAAAATTAAATTTACCGATTCAATATGTTCCTGCCCAATATTGCATACCAGCATTTGCCCAGACTTAGTCCAGGTAATACGATGAGGGTTTTTAAACCCATAGGCATATATCTCTTTGAGCGTTTTGGGATTTTGGTCGTTGACAAATGGATTGTCTGACGGAATGCCGTATCGACCATTGGAACTATTATTACCCGTTGGGTTTATGCGAAGAACTGTGCCCCATATTTTTTCCACGCTATGCACCAAAAAAGGGTATCCTTCGTCAACAACTCCACCATCGCCGATTCCCAAATACAGCATACCGTAATCCTTGCCTCCCGGTTTAGCAAGAGGATTGAAAGCAATTTCCTGGATACCATGCATCACCGTCACCATATTTACTCTGAACAATTCCCGGCTTGCTCCAGAAAAAGTATCTGCAGTGGGGTCGTCCGTTTTCCATTCTGTCAACACCCATTGGAGAGTGACATTTATAGAATCGGGATAATCAAAATCACCTTTCCCTGAACCGGGAGCTTCTGTATGAGCCGTATATAAAAGTCCATTGTTTTTGAAGGCAGGGTGAAAGGCAAAACTACCAAACCCGGTTCCCAGTCCGGCTTCATTAATAAATTTAGGTCGCAGTTTGGCCATATCCATGTACACTGTGGGTTTATTGTTTTTCATTTTATACAACTTACCCCGGAGGTCAACGACAAACAAATCACCGGTAGCTGGTTGAAAATCTAACTTGGTGATCCTTGCTAATGGCATTTGCCCATTGATACTGGAAGAAGGAAATTGTGTCACCAGTTCCAGGCCCACTACCAGGTTTGAAGGTTGAATAGAGCCTGGGAGAGCGTTTGTTATTTCTTTACCAAGATTTCTCTTCGACAAGAGATGAGATGGGTTCTTATGTGTATTTAAAAACGCAATTATTCCATCTATTTCATCATCAGTAAAACTGGCAAATGATGGCATCGCCACTTTGTATCTTTCAAATAATTTCCGGGCACGTTCATCTCCTGATTCAATTATTTTTTGAGGGTTCCTGATAAAATGGCCAATCCAATTTGCAGAAACGGATTCCGTTAATCCTCCCAATTGCGGACCAATACCGCCAGTTCTGAAATTGTGGCAACTACTGCAATATTGATTAAAGGTGGTTTTGCCTTTTGCAATTGTTACCGAATCAGAAGAGATGGCATCATTAACCAAAGAGGGGCTGGAATTGCAGGCGATAAAATACAACAGAAGCAAAGCTGCTATTGAAATAATAATACTTTCTTTTTTCATGATTTTGATTTCCGTATATCTATTTATAATGCTACTTACTTTTTAAAATGCTTCATCATCACTTTTACATAATCGGTGAGCGCTATCTCAGGGTGAGCAAGAAGAGGAAAATAATATTTTAACGACTCAAAATTCTAATAGCTCTCGAACCCCTACTTTGCCAGAGCATTCAAGGCCATCGCTGAATTATACACAATTAAACAAGTGAATCAGCATCGAACAACCCTACATTAAGCCAACATTCTTGGTACCATCCAGGCGGACAAAAGCTTCTGCTTCCTTTACTCCAATCTCACGCCCCCTGAATTGTTGCATCACCAGGTGGTGCTTGAAATAAATTTCATCCGGATTCTGACTTTTGTGCTGATATAAAGCATTTTTCTTTTGGGTGGCCACGTCAGTAATATCAATGTAATCAGTCGGGGCAAATTGCATCGTTTGAAAACCGCCGTTCACTTCAAAATAATAAATTTGAAAAGATTTTCCCATTTTTAGCCAGCTCTGGTAACTCAACAGCGAAGCTATTTGGTGATCAGGATGGGAATCCACCGGCCAGTGTGTAAATAAAATATCGGGCTTTAGTTCCATCAATAGTTGATGCATTCGCGCTATTTCAGATCGATTAAAAAATGCATCGCCATTAATCTGGCCAAAAAAATAGGGCTTTGCTCCAATGATAACGCAGGCTTCTTCTGCCTCACGGGATCTTATAAGTGCAGTTTCATCATGACTTTTTCCGGAGATACCCGACTCACCCTTTGTCAGGTAAACAATACTTACTTTATTTCCCGCTTTAGCATATAATGAAAGTGTGCCACCGCACCCAGACTCAGGGTCGTCCGGATGTCCTCCTACGCAAACTATGGATCGTTTTTCATCTAAATGAAAAGGATCGACCAAAGGCTTTGTTTTCATTAAAGGATAAAATGCACCTAAAGTTGAAACCTCTTTGATAAAATTTCTACGCTTATTCATCTGCTATTTTTTACTCATGATATTTCACAATAATCCACATGATAATTTACACCATCTCTCTTCGATACTACTTATATTTTAAAATGCTTCTTCATCACTTTTGCATAATCGGTAAGCGCTATCTCAGGCCCGGCAAGATCAGGATAATAATATTTTAACCACTCGAAACTGTAATAGCCTTTGAATCCATCCTTGGCCATAGCATCCAACGTTTCGAAAATGGGAGTACCTCCGTTTCCCATCAATTCGCATCGTCTTTTACCATCCACCAATTTCTGATCCTTTACATGAATGATCCGGATATATTTTTTCAGCTTCTCATACACGTCTGCAGGCCGTTCATTTGTGTTAAACCACATATTCGAAACATCCCATCCAATACCAACATTGGGAAGTCCAGCTCCCTGCATAATCTGTTCTATAGTATTTGAACTATCCACAACCCCACCATCTGTTATCAACAGCACATTTACACCGGCGTTACTTGCATAATCACCCAACTCCCGCAACCCTTTTACAATAAGATCAAGGGTTTCATCTCTTTCCTGTTCCGGAGGAAAATCCCCGGGAAACAATCTTATATTGGGACAACTTAACTGTTCTGCCAGTTGAATAAAGCGTTTCGCTTCATCTAAATTTTTTTTACGCAATACCGGGTCAGCATAATGCATACGAGCAGAAGTACCAAGGTCAATAATCTTTACTTTTTTTTGAGCAATAAGCTTGCGTGAGGCAAGTATATTTTCCTTGCTGTTGAACTCAGGGCATTTCGTTAGATCCAATTGCCTCAGGATGCCGCGTAATTCAATCCCATCATAACCATATTCATCAGCAAAATTCAAAATCTTCTCAAAGCTCCAGTCGGGACACCCCAAGGTGGAGAATGCTAACAAAGGCCGGTACTTTTTAAAGTCAAATGAAGTGGTTGAAAAAGCAAGGCTTGCGAGTGCTGATGTTTTTAAGAAATCTCTACGAGTGGAATGGTTCATGTTTAAAAAATTAATTTAAAATTTTAAAATTCCATGCTGTGTGTCAGCAATTATCGAGAAGTAATATTGAGAGAAATTTGATTTATCTAAAACCTCTGGGAAGAAGAGCCACAGATCCGCTCAATGGTAACTTTTTTTATTTTAATGATTTAATAAACTACATAGGGAGGTGCCGTTCGAAAAGAAATCATAACCGACATTTGATATGTATTTCAGTTGCCTCCTTAATTTATTTCCGGTTCATGAAAAGATTTAGAATGGCTTTGCCTCGCAAATATTAGAAGTGTTTTTATCAAATTCGAGGTACGACGGTTTCTAATTCATGCAACTTGCAAATATTGGTTTATGAATTGTGCCCGATAAAATATTTTTTAAAAAAAATTATTGCTACTCTTGATTAAACAGTTGCTCGTAATGCGGCGAAGGTTTAAAAATACCACCGCTTTCGTCGTAAAAAGATTTGTCTGTAAGATAGACTCCTTCGTGAGTTTGCGTCCATTTTGCTCCTGCCATCGGATGATACGTCATCATAGTATCCCAGTTCTTATAATATTGATGACCATTCGTTTCCTGCAGGCCTATACCGATATTAGCGAAAGGCGGTAAACGGGCGGCGACACATTTGTTCCAGTCTACGAGGATGGGGTTAACTGTTAAGTCAGCACAAAAACAAGGAATCTTCTTTTCATAAGCAAGCTGCGTAATTTTCATAGTCATGCTCAATGTTTTGGCTATGGCTTTTACAGCCATTGCTCCATACCCCTGCTCAATGCGCTTAGCAGCATCCTCCACCGTATGCGCACTTTCATCTGCTGCAATAGTCACCCCAAAATCACCTACATATGCTTCACTTCTTTCCCCAAAAGGTTCTTCAACCACAGCAATCTGATCAAAGGCACCAATTTTTTTTGCATGATCCAGGAAACGTGAAAGAGTATCTTTCTCATCATACCTTTCATTGGCATAGAAATAGTATGGAATTTTCCCATTTTTAGTATAAGGGGTTTCATAGTGACCGATCGCTGCATGAACAGCAGTCAGGACTTCTATATCCTTTGCCAACATCTCTTTTTGAGTGCCGGGTGCCCCTGTTTTAAGTTTCAAGATAAAATATCCTTCATCAGCGGCAGCTTTGATCTTATCAATTTTCGCACCCACACTAAATGAAGGCATGCTTCCAACCTTATCATGCCGATATGATAAACCTGGTTTATAAGCATTCGGAATCAAATCATCAAAGTGAGTGATATTATTTTCCGCGGCATACAATAGCCAGGCAGCATTATCAACACATACAAGTGAGTTTAAAGCAAATGTCTTTCTCAAGTCCTGGTTATCGCTTATTTTTTGTCCATACTCATATACCTGGGGCAAAAGTTCATCGAGCAGGTCTATTGGATTCGAAAAAGAATTTCCCTTCATGATTTGCAAGGCCCTGTCGGTCATTGCAAACATCAACGCATTTCCGGCATTCGTAGAATGCTCGGCGAATACTTTTGAATCGGACCAAAGAATACCCTGGGTACCAAGGCCGAACTTACGAATGCCGGACTCCGATTCAAGCAAGGCCGCAGTTTGCCAGGCTTCTGTTATAAAACTGCCCTTAAACCGGTAAGGAAAAAGAGGCTCCCTTTCAAAATTTGAGTCAACATTTTTAATCTTGATTTTTGTTTCCTTTTTCATATTACTATCAAACAATCTAGAGCTAAATGGAGATCCAGCCATACCGAGCGCCATGAACGCACTTGTTTCATTTATAAATTCTCTGCGGCTAATTTCTTTTTTTTCCTTTTGCATTTGCTATTTTTTTCTAAAGTTATTCAGAAACATTATTCAAACCCTGTTTCACCAGAAATCAAACAGTGCTTTTGTTTTTCGTTATCCTCTGCAACCTGGTGAGGTAGATTTTTACAATTGTTGTAGCACGCGATTGC
>JBDSGZ010000024.1:0-4700 GCA_039918735.1 Ginsengibacter sp. | reverse complement strand
TTACGAGCCGGTGACTTATAGTGAACTGACCGATGATGAAAATTTTTGGGCCGGATGTAAAAGCTGCGTCAATTATGACATACTGATAAGTAAAGAAAGAAAGAACTGTATGTGTACCGCGATGCTTTTTGATCCTGCAGATCATCCTGCTCCGCAGGAGACAGCGGCAGAGTTCAAAAAGAATTCTAAAATGTATGAGCGATTTATGAGTTTAAAACAAAGCAGGCTCATCAAATTTTTACAGAGAAAAAAAACAGATAAGAGCAAATCTATCCTGAGTTTTCTCCTGAATCTTTAAAGGATGAATTATGAGTAAAAAGGTAGTTATTGGTTTCAGCGGGGGACTCGACACTTCCTATTGTGTAAAATATTTTACTGATGAATTGAAATATGAAGTCCATAGTATCATCGTGAATACGGGTGGATTTACAAACGAAGAACTGGAGAATATTGAGAAACATGCAAAAGCGCTGGGAGTGAAATCTCACACATCAGTTGATGCAGTAAAAGGCTATTATGATTCAATCGTAAGGTTTCTTATTTATGGCAACGTTTTAAAAAACAATACTTATCCATTGAGCGTAAGTGCAGAACGACTGTCACAGGCCTTACACATTGCAGAGCATGTAAAAAAATTGGGCGCTGATGCTGTAGCACATGGAAGCACAGGAGCTGGAAACGATCAGGTAAGATTCGACATGATTTTTCACATCATGATTTCCGGTGTTGAAATCATAACACCTATCAGGGACATGAAATTGTCGAGAGATGAGGAAGTTGAATACTTGAAATCAAAAAATGTGCAGATGAATTTTGATAAATCTGCGTATTCGATCAATAAAGGTTTGTGGGGAACCAGTATAGGTGGCAAAGAAACGCTTTCATCAAAAGGGATGATTCCTGAAGAAGCATGGCCGACCCAATTGACCAATAACGATCCACAGGAAGTGAAACTGCGTTTTGAAAAGGGCAATCTTGTTGGAATAAATGGAAAAATTTTCGATCACCCGGTGGAAGCGATTCAGCATTTGCAGTCTCTCGCAGGCCCCTATGCTATCGGCCGCGATGTGCACGTGGGAGATACGATCATCGGTATCAAAGGCCGCGTTGGTTTTGAAGCTGCAGCGCCTGTCATCATTATTAAAGCACATCATGCGTTGGAGAAGCATGTTCTAACAAAATGGCAATTAAATATTAAAAGCCAGCTCGCCGATTTCTATGGTAACTGGCTGCATGAAGGACAGGTTCTGGATCCCGTTATGAGGAATATTGAAGCTTTTTTGGAATCGTCGCAGGAGCATGTTTCGGGTGAAGTATTTATACAAATGAGGCCTTACCAATTCCAGGTGATCGGAATTGAATCTCCCTTCGATCTCATGAGCAGTAAATTTGGAAAGTATGGTGAAATGAATTCAGGATGGAGTGGAGATGACGTAAGAGGCTTTAGTAAAATATTCGGAAATCAAACGGCAATTTATCATGCCGTTAAACAAACAGCGGATGGAAAATAAAATTAGAGCTGGAATAATTGGTGGCGCAGGATATACAGGAGGAGAAATGATACGGTTGCTCACCAATCACCCCGAGGTTGAGTTGGTATTTATCCATAGTACGAGTAACGCCGGAAACAATGTGCATGCCGTACACCAGGATCTTTTTGGAACGGATCTGAAATTTTCAGATGCCACGACAGACGAGATTGACGTGCTTTTTTTATGCGTTGGCCACGGTGACGCAAAAAAATTTATAGAAAATAACGAGGTTGCTGATCATATAAAAGTGATTGACCTTTCCCAGGATTTCAGGCTTAGCCGGAACGCTGAGTTCAAAGGAAGATACTTTGTTTATGGCCTACCCGAACTTAACAAAGACAAAATAAAAGACGCAAAGAATATTGCGAATCCAGGCTGCTTTGCCACTGCGATAGAACTTGGCTTGTTGCCTCTTGCTAAGTCCAACCTTCTTGGAGATGTGTACACAACCGGGATAACAGGATCTACCGGTGCGGGTCAGTCGCTTTCATCTACCTCCCATTTTTCATGGAGACAGAATAATATCCAGGCTTATAAAACTTTAACGCACCAACATATTAATGAAATAGACGAATCGCTCGCTTCACTCTCTGACAAGAACGCTGCTGTTCATTTCGTGCCCTGGCGCGGAGACTTTGCCCGAGGTATATTTATCACCTCTCAATTGAAATGCGCTTTGAGCTTCGAAGAAATTGATCAGGCTTTTAAGGAATTTTATAAAGATGATCCTTTTGTCAAAATCAGTGATGCTCCGGTATTTTTGAAGCAGGTGGTCAACACCAACAACTGTTTCATCAGCATTGAAAAAGTGGAAGATACCCTTGTAGTGCATTCCGTAATTGACAACCTGGTAAAAGGTGCCAGTGGCCAGGCAGTCCAGAACATGAACATCGTTTTTGGATTGGAAGAAACCGCGGGTTTGAAATTGAAGGCTAATTATTTTTAAGGTTTTTAATTTAGTCTTCTTCGTGTTTTGAATTCGGCCCCGAGTGGATATTTCTTAGATTAAAAAGATAGCAATGAAACTATTCGACGTTTACCCGCTCAATGATGTGACAATTGTGAAAGCGCAGGGCTCCTATGTTTGGAGTGACAATGGAGATAAATATCTTGACATGTATGGTGGACACGCAGTCATAAGTGTAGGCCACACACATCCTTATTGGGTTGAGAAAATTGAGCAGCAGCTTGAGCGAATCGCGTTTTATTCCAACTCTGTAAAAATTCCTTTGCAGTTGGACTTGGCTGATAAATTAGGCAAAGTTTCAGGAAAAGAAAATTACCAGCTTTTTCTTTGTAATTCTGGTGCAGAAGCCAACGAGAATGCCCTCAAGCTCGCTTCATTTTATAATGGAAGAAAAAAAATAGTTTCATTTTCAAAAGCATTTCATGGCCGTACTTCTTTGGCTGTGGCAGTGACAGACAATCCTTCGATCGTCGCTCCGGTAAATGTAACTGAGAATGTTATTTTTCTTCCTTTCAATGACGAAGAAGCATTGGGAAATTATTTTTCCGAAAACGGAGATGAGGTTTGTGCCGTAATTATAGAAGGCATACAGGGCGTCGGTGGAATTAATGTTGCTTCTGTTCCCTTCCTTAATCTCATCCGGAAAATGTGTGATGATCATGGCGCTGTGTTCATCGCCGATTCGGTTCAATGCGGTTATGGCAGGAGCGGTAAATTTTACTCGCAGGATTTTGCAAATGTGAATGCAGATATTTATACAATGGCGAAAGGAATGGGTAATGGCTTCCCGGTGGCCGGGATTTCTATTGCTCCTCATATTGGATCGAAGCATTTTATGCTCGGTACTACGTTCGGTGGCAATCATCTTGCCTGTGCGGCTGCGCTTGCCGTGCTGGAGATTATTGAGAAAGAAGAACTGATGAAGAATGCAGAAGAAATTGGAAATTTTCTCATGGAAGAAATCAAAAAAATAGAAGGCCTTAACAATGTTCGTGGACGGGGGCTTATGATCGGTTTCGATGTATCCGTTGAATTAAAAGAGTTGAAGAAAAATCTTTTAGTGAAACATAAAATATTTACCGGTGAAGCGAAACCAAATGTGATCAGGCTCTTGCCTTCTCTTGCGTTGAAGAAAAGTGATGCTGAGATATTTTTGGCCGCATTGCGAAACGAAGTTTCCAGTCTTTTGGAACAACAAAAAAAGATGCTGGTGCAATAGTTAATTTTAAATATCAATACATTTACAGACAAGTAAAACGAATCATTGAAAAATTTCCTCTCAGCAAAAGATGCCGGAAATATTGAAGGCCTGGTTAGTTCGGCGGTTAATTTTAGGAACAATCCTTTATCGCAACAGCATCTCGGTAGGGGAAAACGCATTGGCCTTATTTTCTTAAATCCAAGTTTACGAACTCGTTTGAGTACACAGGTGGCTGCACAAAATCTAGGCATGGAGCCTATTGTTTTCAATGCTTCCCAGGACGGTTGGTCCCTCGAGTTTGAAGAAGGTGCTGTAATGAATGGAAGTTCAGTGGAGCATATAAAGGATGCTGCGCCTATACTTGGAAGTTATTTTGACATACTGGGCGTTCGTACATTTCCATCTTTGAAAAGTAGGGAGGAAGATTATTCAGAATTTATTATCAACCAGTTTGTGCGCTATTCAAAAGTTCCTGTTGTGAGCCTTGAAAGTGCTACGGTTCATCCTTTACAAAGCCTGACCGATATTATCACCATAAAGGATCATCTTGCTTCTATTGATAAGAAGCGGCCGAAAATTGTTTTGACCTGGGCTCCTCATATAAAGGCTTTACCACAGTGTGTAGCGAACAGCTTCAGTGAGTGGATGAACGCATGGGACGAGAGCGATTTTGTTATAGCCAACCCAAAAGGTTTTGATCTCGCTGATCAGTTTGCCGGAGGCGCAACTATTACTAACGATCAGGATGAGGCGTTGAAGGATGCTGATTTTGTGTATGTAAAAAATTGGAGTAGCTATGAAGATTATGGTCGTGCTACTGCTGAGCATAATAACTGGATGATTACAAATGAAAAGATTGCGCAGACAAATAATGCAAAAGTTATGCATTGTCTTCCCGTTCGCAGAAATGTAGAGATAAGTGATGAGGTCCTCGATGGCTGCAGTAGTATCGTAACGCAGGAAGCTGCGAACAGGGTATGGGCTGCCCAGGCAGTGCTGG
>JBDSGZ010000023.1:0-8640 GCA_039918735.1 Ginsengibacter sp. | reverse complement strand
GCGACCTGGTAGGGCTTCACCGCAAGAATGATCAGTTCACTTTTCCGTACAGCTTCGGCGTTATCAGAAGTTACGTGAACTCCTTTGTCAATAAACTTTTGGAGAGTGGCAACCTTTCTCTTTGTGATAATGATATCCTGAACTTTACAAAATTTACTTTTGAGCAAACCTTCTGCAATTGCAGAACCTAAGTTTCCACCTCCAATGATGGCGATCTTTTTATTCATAAATAATCAGTTGTGAAATAATTGAAAAACGAATTATCAGGCACGAAATTAAAGGATATTTGAGAGCAGGTAAGAAAACACTCCAAGATGATTTTGAATTGGAACGGGAAGTGTCGTCGGTGAAGGAATTAAAATGTAGGGCAAAGAGTTTGTCTTACATCGCCCGGATAATTGTTGTAGTAACCCTTCTTTAGCAAATTAAATTCTGAAGCTCCCAATGAATTGTTGAAATTCTTTAAAGAAGATGTAGTAACATCATAACTAAAAGTGAAGCGGATGTTGTTGATCTCAAGACCAACCATTGGCACAACCGCATCGCCGAACCTATAATAAAGTCCACCGATTATTTGCTTAGCGCCATCGCCGGAAAGATTGTATGCGGCATTAGCGCCAAACACCAATTCACTCGCCTTTGCCTGAGTGGTGTAATAAATATTTGGATTGATTATGACCTGGTCGTTTAACTTATAAATTCCATTCAGAAACGCAATGTGCCGCATAGATAACCTGTTATCATTTATACCATCTTCCAGGAAAAAACTTTCCTTCGGGCTGTTCACATGATGAATGGAATATCCTGCGTTGATGTAAATGTCGGGTGTAGGAAAATATGCATAATTCATTCCCACCTGCATATCAAAATAACTGACACTGCTATTTATGAGTTCGACAGAGGTAGGAATCTTTCTATCAAAAAATTTACCGTCAAACTGGTCGGGAAATGTCAGCTTACTTTGGTCAATTCTCTTGTTGGCCCAACCTACGTTAAACCCTGCCGTTAGCAGGCTACTAAGGCCTAACATCTGGTGGTAAGCAATCGAACCATAAGCTTTGGTGGAAGTCAGGCTTCCCGATCCGGCCACATCACGCAAAATAACTCCACCGAGTCCCATCCATCCTGTTTCGATCCTGTTTCTGAAAACCTGTGCGTCACCATACACGCTGATCGTTTTATAGGGAACAGCCATGATGTTAGAATACTGGTTCCTGTAGGAAGCTCCCAACCGGTAATCTGCATCCGGTATAAAGCCGCTATTCGCGGGATTTGTAAGCAATGGATTATTGAAAAACTGTGAATAATGTAAATCTTGTGCATGACCGGCAACCGTGATAAAGCTGGCAATGAGCACAGCTAAAAATCTTTTCGAACGGGCTATATGAATGAGTTTACACATTGATTCAACGTATTATCTTAATAAAGTAATATCACCGGTTCTTCGTAATTTTTTACCATCAGAAAAAGTAACATCAAGCGTGTAAGTATATACATCTACAGGTTGCAACTTTCCGTTGAAAGTACCGTCCCATGCGCTTTTCCTGTTGTTTGATTCATACACCTTCTGGCCCCATCGATTGTAGATCAGCCAATGCATTTGGGAAATCCCAAATCCTTCCACTTTAATGTGGCTGTTTGTACCAAACCTTCCCGGAGTAAACGCTGAAGGAACGTCAGCCAAAGGCTTAATGAGTGCTTCTACATCCATGCAAGTATCATCGAAACAGCCTGCTGCATTTATGGCCTGGAGGCATACTGTAAACTTTTTTGTCTCAGGGAAAATATGAGAAGGATTCACATCAATGCTCGAATCTCCATCTCCAAAATTCCACATGTATTTTGTAGCCCCCGTAGATTGATTTATAAAATTCGTGATCGTATTTTCCTGTGGTGGGTTTGGATTATAGTTGAACGCAGCCGTAGGTATAGAGCTTACCGTAATGCTTTGAGAGGTAGAATCCACCAGGTTGCATGAAGTGGAGTCGAATGCAAAAAGCTTCACTGTAAATGTGCCCGGTGTATTATAAAGATGTGATGGGCTGTCATCAGTAGAAGTGCCACCATCACCAAAATTCCAGACGAAATGAAGGCCACCGAGTGAATTATTTACAAAATCAGCGGTATATGGAACGCAGCCTGCAGGTGGAGTAGTAAACAACGCTGTCACTTGTGGAGAAATCCTGACGGTCTTCAACGTGTCAACAGGAGAGTTACAAAATGTGGTGTCGTCAAGAGACAATTTTACGAGGTACGTTCCTGGCCCGGCGAAGGTGTGAACGACAGGTGGATTTTTACCCTGGACCACGACAGGTGTGTTGTCACCAAAATCCCATGTGAAAGCATCAGGACGGAAAGCACCTGAAGTGGCTGATGAGGTGTTGGTAAAATTGTAACTCAGGTTGGTACAAGGTGGGATTTTACTTGCGACAAAATCCAATGAAGCTTTGTTACTTCCGACCTTGATATTGGTGTAGACTGTATCCGATATGTTGCAGGTGCTGCTATCGATAGAGATCAGCCTAACTCTAAAAGTGCCTGTGGTCGTATAAGTATGGCTGATATCTGGGTTGGTAGTTGTATCGCCAAAGCCATCGCCATAGCTCCAGTAGTAAAGCTTCCCGAGCTGAAGAGTATCGCTGAAGTTCACTGTTAGGGGAACACACCCTACAGTATCATAGGGTACTCCGTTGATTGATGCCCTAAGGCTAGCCCGAACTCCTGAAAAGTTCATTTCTATTTTCAACATTCCCAGGTTGCATTTTCCATTCGAGATTGCCTGGTTAGTTCGGGACCATGCATCCGGCGAACCCAGGAAGGACACCTGCTTGAAACAATTGGCACACATAGCCTGGTAAATCACACCATTTCGATCAAAGCGGCTGGTGCCTCCATCCACATGATCTCCAAAAGTGTCAGGATCTGTGACACCCAACGGAGGATCTTCCTGTCCAAAGAAGGTTCCATAGAGCAGGGAAGCTGCATCTTTCTTAATAACAATAAAATAAAAATCGCTGCCCGAAGCATCGGTATTTGGTTTGATCGCGTTGGGGGTCGTCGGCATTCCTTTTGTGTTCCCTTTGGAAAACCCGTTATTAGATTTACCTCCCCAGCCGGAAACATAGACATTCTCACAGCGGTCCACCAGGAATGCCGTCGGAGAAATATTTGGTTCGGGCGATCCGGATCCAAAAACGGTTGAATAAACATAAGCGCTCAAATCAGGCTCTAGCTTTGAAACAAATTGTTTGGAATTGGGATTGGAATATGCTGCATTTATTACCGGCCATTGTCCGCCGGTTAGACCCATAACATATATAAAACCGAACTTGTCCACTTCTATCCCGTAGACCTGGTCTGCGGATGGAGTCCCCAGGTAGGTGCCACTTAAGGCATTGCCTCCGGTGTTGTTTAATTCGATTACAAAGCCATCACAGGGGCCACCAGAAAAAGCAGATTGAATCACTCCCGATGATTTCACCCCAGGCAGATCGTCGCTGGCAGTTCCCCCGGCGACATAGATGTTGTTGTTATTACCAATTTTCAAAACGTATGCTGCATCATCTTCCTTTCCTCCCAAAAGCGTACTGAAAATTACACTGTTGCAGCTTGGATCAATTTTCAACACCACCCCGTCCTGCTTCTTGCCAGGTGTTCTTTGGAAAGCGCCTGCAGTGGTAGGAAAATTGTCTGCAGGAGTGGACGACGACGTTGATTGGGTACAGGACGCGAGATAAATATTATTCGCTGCGTCAAGAATAACCTCGCTTCTCGCATCATCTCCATAGTTTCTCTTTAACGAATTAAGGGTAGCTCCTGCAGCTTCATCTTGTATGTTAATGCCATCACTCTCTGTACCTCCAATTTTCATGGATCCAATCAATTGACTGCCGGCAGCATTTAGCTTCGTCACGATTATATCCCACCCTCCACCCTTTCCATAAATGGGAGCTGTAACCGGGTAATCTGATGATTTCGAACGCCCTCCAATAATAAGATTCCCCTGCGGATCCTCAATTAAACTGTGGGGCTGGTCTTCCGCATTTCCACCAATATAAGTCGCGTACAATCTACGCTGGCCAAAGGGAGAAAGCTTAATAATGGAGATGTCAAAAGCTCCCGAGTACGCGCCGTTATATGCACCTGGGCTCGCGGGAAAGCCATTGTCCCAGGCAATACCTCCGCCATAGAAACTGCCATCTGCCCCGTAGGTGGCTGTAAATCCCCAATTGTCAGCCGTGCTCCCGGAATAGGAGAAAAAAATCTGGGTTGGATCAATTATCAGCGTCCGGCCGGGCAAAGGATTTTTTACTTTAAATCTTACCACATCGCCATCCACCACGTATTTACACTCCAACTCTTGGCGGGCGTTGTCGACTACCTGGTATGTATAAGGCCGAAGTTGCTTATTCTCCCCAACTAAAGTAGAAATTACCAATTCTCTATCCCGTACTTCAAGTTTATCTGCGCCAGTATATTTCATTGCAATCTTATTTACATCCCCACCCGGATGTACAATAAAATCATATTTTAAATTACTGCCCGCATCAGAATAAAAGCGAACATCAATTCCAGGATAAACATTTTTATAAGTAATGCCCAGATAAAGGCGACACTCTGATGCCCACTTACTTTTATCATTCCCGATAAAATAATTATTAAAAGTGGGAAGGGCTTTGTCCGGTACAATTTCCGGTGTGTTGGCATTTACGAAAGTGACGGAATAAGCATGTGAGCGGATTTTATTACCAGCACCAGTTTTTGTTTCGGCTTCGGATAATTTACCATGCCGTTTTCTTTTGAAAGCGTCTAAATCTGAAGTATTACTCTGTGTAATCGTAAAACCTTTTTCCTGTAGAAAGCAAGAGCCGCTTCCTGCATCTGTCTTGAATTTGATCCGACTGTCCCATTGACCTTTGTTCTGAATAAATTCAACCTGGGAAAATGCGCTACCTGCGAAAAAGAAAGAGATCGCTGTAAAAAAAATAAGGGTATAGGCGGACTTAAGACTTCTCAAATGAGATAAATTAATTTGTGAAAAGTAATGTTTTTATAGGAGTCAAAAAATCAAACTGAACTGAAATTAAATTTACGAAAGAAATATCTCACTAGTTTACAAAATGACAATCCAAGTTTGATTTAATAGCTTATTAACAAAGAACATCTTTCAATGTTCAGGAAATTTTGCCCCAAACGGTTTTGCCTTTCTGAATCTGAAGATAATTATTTAAATCGCGGTTTTCAAATGAGGTTAGTTCAGGGTCCGTTTCGATAAGGTGTTCTGCAGAAATTCGTGCTTCCTCAAGTATGTTCTTATCCTCCGCAATGTTGGCAAGCTTGAAACTCAATGCCCCGCTCTGCTTCGTACCTTCTATGTCACCAGGACCACGGATCTCGAGGTCTTTTTCTGCAATCTTAAATCCATCATTTGTTTCGCACATGATCTTCAATCTCTTTTTCGCCGATGCAGACAACTGTAATTTGGTCGAAAGAATGCAATAACTTTTTTCGCTTCCTCTGCCAACTCTTCCCCTTAGCTGGTGCAATTGTGGCAACCCAAACCTCTCGGCACTTTCAATGAGCATCACACTTGCGTTCGGGACATCCACTCCCACTTCGATCACGGTGGTCGACACCATGATTTGGGTGTCTCTTTTAATAAACCGCCTCATGTTCTCCTGTTTTTGCTGCGCTTTCTGTCGTCCATGTACCATACTAATGAAAAACTGCGGCTCCGGAAAAAATGCCTTAACCTCCTCGTATCCTTTCATTAAATTTTCGAAATCGAGTTTGGCAGAATCTTCTATCAATGGATAAATAATATAGGCCTGTCTGCCATTTTTTATTTCACTTCTAATAAAATCCATAACCTGCGGACGGGCATATTCCGGCCGGTGTACAGTCACAATCGGTTTTCTTCCAGGCGGCAATTCATCCATGATACTATAGTCCAATTCGCCATAAGCGGTCAGTGCCAGTGTGCGTGGAATGGGGGTAGCTGTCATGATCAAAATATGAGGAGTAACCTCATTTTTCTCCCAAAGCTTGGCCCGTTGCGCCACTCCAAACCGGTGCTGCTCATCCACTATCGCCAGGCCAAGATTGCTGAACTGAACCGAATCCTGGATAATCGCATGGGTGCCGGTAAGAATATGAATTTCACCATTGGCACATCCTTCGAGTATTTCCTTTCTCTCTTTAGAGGAAGTGGATCCTGTCAGCACTCTTATATTTAACGGAAGATTTCCCAGCATAGTTGCCAGGCTGTTGAAATGTTGTCTCGCTAAAATTTCCGTTGGAGCCATAAAGCAACTCTGGTAATTATTTCCTGCCGCAATCAACATGGTCATGAGAGCAACCATCGTTTTTCCACTGCCCACATCTCCCTGCAGCAACCTGTTCATTTGCTTTCCGCTTCCAATGTCTTTTCGTATTTCCTTTATCACCCGCTTCTGTGCCCCGGTTAATTCGAAGGGCATGTGATTGCTAAAAAATTCATTGAAATACGATCCCACGTTTTTAAACAAAAAGCCTTTTGAGTATTTATGGCGTTGCATCCGAACCAACCCCATGCGAAGCTGCGCAAGAAACAACTCTTCAAACTTAATCCGCTTTACTGCAGCAATATGATCTTCTGTAGAGGTTGGAAAATGAACGTTACAAATAGCCTGGTATCGACTTAAGAGTTTGTATTTTGATAGAAGCCCGGCCGGGAGATTTTCCGGCAGATCTTTTTCATTGATCATTTGGAAAAGCGTCGCTGTCAATCTTGCAATCTGCCTTCCGCCAAGGCCTCTCACTTTTAATTTTTCCGTGCTGGGATATACAGGCTCAAGAAAGGATTTCAATTCCTTTTCATCCGTCACGGCTTCCATTTCAGGATGACTGATCTGGGGCGAATTCAAAAAAAATCCGGCTCTGCCAAATACCCTGAACCTCGCTCCGACATTCAATGTTTTTTCGATCCAGTTAATTCCCTGGAACCAGACTAACTGAAGTTCACCCGTTTCATCCCTGAGGAAAGCTTCCAGCCTTCTTCCCCTATTCTTGCCGATTATTTCTACTGAGATGATCTTCCCAACTACCTGCACATAATCGGTTGATTGATTGATGGCGCTGATGGGAGTTATTTGTGTTTTATCAATGTACCTGAAAGGAAAATATTCCAGCAGATCGCTGAATGAAAAAATTCCGGCTTCTTTTTTTAACAGCTCAGCCTTTTGAGGGCCAACACCCTTTAGGTATTCGATCGGGCTGCTTAATATGGAGGAGGTTGTGAGTATGAACTTTTTTTACAAATATAATGAAGTGCAGGGCTAATACAGGCAATTGCAGAAGCGCTTTCAGCGGGCGGAAAAGTGAGAAGGATGACCTCAATGACTACATAAGACCATCGTATATTTGACGATTGAACTTTTGCGCCATTCACTGATGAATCATCATTAAATCAATGTTCGGAACTATTAAAAAAGGAGTTAACAAACTGAAAGCAGATTTGACGCTTTTCTCATTGGAATTGATTGTGCTGATTGGCGTTTTTCTATCGGCGTTGATGGCCTTTATTTATATAGCCACTGAAGTGTTCGAAGGCGACACAAAATCGTTTGATGAAGGAACCTTCAATTTAATAGCCGGGGGAGTAAGCACTCTCAACACGGAGATCATGGAATTTTTTTCGTTCCTTGGTTCGCATACCTTCCTGATACCTGCCAACCTCATCCTTACAGCCTGGTTTTTGTTTGTTCAAAAAAGAAGATGGAACTCAATAAAGATTCCTGCCGTTGCGCTGAGCAGCTTGTTACTGATGCTCCTGCTGAAACTTATCTTCCAAAGAGAGAGACCATTAGGCCCATTGCTACAGCATGCGAAAGGTTTCAGTTTCCCTAGCGGCCATGCGCTGATGTCGATTACTTTTTATGGACTGATGATTTTTATCGTACTGAACGAAGTAAAACGTGTTTGGCTACGCTGGCTTCTGTCGATAATGCTTTTATTTATTACATTTTTTATTGGCCTAAGCAGGATCTATCTCAGGGTTCACTATGCAAGTGATGTACTTGCCGGATTTTGTGTCGGTGTGTTTTGGCTGCTGCTTTCACTGTGGATTCTAGGAAGAATTGAGAAATCCGCAGCTTCCAGATCCGCTATTCGCAATCCTAACGATCACTGATTTTTTCTTATAAAATCCTGGTGGTCATACACAATCTATAAGGTATGAAATTCGTTACTATCACTTACCAACCGGAAGAAATACTGACTGTTAAGAAACGTGTAAAGAATCCCGGTTGAAGAAGTTTTAAAGCAAAAGAGGCCGGATTTGAGTGTATGAAATGTATTTTTGCGGCTGTTTTTTCGTAGTTGTCATAAACCGGTTCCACTTAAAAAGCACTTTACCTATGAAGAATAAATCATCGAGAAAGTTTAATGTTTTTCTCTGCTCTTTATTCATTTTCCTGATTCATTTGCCTTTTGTTTTTGCAACATCAAAACCTCATACAGTAGCTGAAAATCCCTCTGCCATAACCGCCGTTGACGAGAAGGCCACTTCATTAGAAAAAAGTTGGTTGTATGACAGCCTCGGGTTGAACACGCTCGGGTTGTCAAAAGAAGCATTTGAAAGCGGATTGAAAGGTTTTGGTG
>JBDSGZ010000022.1:0-8510 GCA_039918735.1 Ginsengibacter sp. | reverse complement strand
TAATGTGGATAACCCAACTGGTTATTTTGAAAATAAAAAATCAACGTGTTTTCGAGGGCACTGAATAGTTACGACAATTTTTCTCCATCAATCAAAACGATTTTTGTTTCATTTTTCGGACTATACTCTCTTGCTTCTTTTGTAAAAGAAGATGTAGTAATAAAAATTCCTTTTTTTGCGCCTTGACCTGCAAGAGCACCAACGAACTTATGAAGTTCAGGCCTACCAACAATACCTTCCCATCTTTTTGCCTGGATATAAATAACATCGAGACCTAGCTTATCTTCTTTAATTGTTCCATCAATTCCTTCATCTCCACTTTTCCCTATTGCTTTTCCTGCATCTTGTATTGAACCACCGTAGCCCATTTTTACTAATAATTCAACTACAATTTTTTCAAAAAAAGTAGGATGAACTGATTTTAATTTTAAAAGAATTTCTTCTTCTAAAGAACTTCGAATGCTTTCGTAACCTGATTCTAACAATTCTTCGGGTGTTTGTTTTTTGATTTCTTCATTTGTAATGATAGAAGAATCTATTTTTTCATCCCGCGATTGCGATTTGAATCGAATAAATTCTGGAAACTTGCCTAAATATTTTACATTAATTTCTGTCAGATTTTCACTTAAGGTTTTCTTTCCTCTTTCTGTTATAACTATAATTCCTCTTCTCGGAGCATTTAGTAGTCCTGCTTTTTTAAGGTAAGTTCTTGCCCACCCCACCCTATTGGGGAATAGCAAAGATTGACCGCTCGGAAGAAATTCACTTTTTTCCCCCTCTGTTAAATTAAACTTCGTAGCAAGGACATCGATAAGTTTTTTAAACTCATGTTCTTTTCCATCATCAATTAATTTCAGCAGGGGGAGCATCAAAGTTTGGTAATCGGGTATCATTATATTTATTTTATAAAAAAGCCTGTTAGATTTTTAACAGGCAATGAAATCAAAATTCCATTATGGGTCTAAAAAAGTTTAACTATCGCAATAGTCAACCCCCCAATACCAATCATAGCTCCAACTACCCATATAATTACTTCTTTAAAACCTTTCTCAATTCTTATTTCCAGTTCTTTAATATCTTTTTTGGTTGCGTAATCTCCTTTGTTAATCTCGTTATGGATATCAGATTTGAATTCATGACGTAACTTTTCTTCAGCTAACGCCATTTCTTTTGCATAGCGCTTAGCGTCACTATCAGAAAGTTTAATTTTATCTTTTAGGAAATCGTAAACTGTTAGTTCTGATATCAGCATTTTTAATAATTGTGTTTATAAAGATACAAAAGTATATCGCGTTATTCTAAATCCAAACTGATCTGCAACTCTTTCAACTGCTTTTCATCAATTGTAGAAGGAGCGTCTATCATCACATCTTTGCCGCTATTGTTTTTCGGGAAAGCAATAAAATCACGAATAGATTCGCTGCCACCAAGAATAGCACAAAGCCTGTCGAAGCCAAATGCTATCCCTCCATGCGGAGGTGCACCATATTCAAAAGCACCGAGCAGAAAGCCAAATTTATGTTGTGATTCTTCCTTTGTCATTCCCAAAGCAGCAAACATTTTTTCCTGCAATTCCCTCTCATAGATTCTAATGGAGCCACCGCCTATTTCATTGCCGTTTAAAACCATGTCATAAGCATTGGCTTTTATTTTCGCATAAGGATGTTCCAAATATTTTTCAACATCCTCAATGACTGGATTGTTATCAATCATCACAGCAATATCTCCTGGTTTTGGTGAAGTGAATGGATGGTGACGTGCTACCCACCGAATAGATTCTTCATCGAACTCAAAGAGCGGAAAGTCTGTAACCCACAAAAGTTTGAATTCTTCAGCTTTACGCAGGCCCAATCTTTCGCCCATGAACAACCGAAGATCGCTGATCGCTTTTCTTGTCCGTTCTTCTTTTCCTGCAAGAATTAAAATGAGATCACCGCTTTCTGCTTTGCAACAATGTGCGAACGATTTTAATTGTTCTTCATTAAAGAATTTATCAAAGCTGCTTTTTAAAGTTCCGTCTGTGTTTAATTTAATGAAAGCAAGGCCACCCATTCCAATCTGCGGGCGTTTTACCCAATCGATTAATTCGTCTGTTTGTTTTCTTGAATAATCACTGCATCCCGGAACAGCAATGGCAACAATAGTTTCAGCGTTATTAAAGACTGCAAATTCTGAATCGTTTAATCCTTCAAATTTATTCTCGCCTTCCACTTTCAAGTTGGCTACTTTCATATCGAATCTGATGTCGGGCTTATCATTTCCATAGTTCCACATGGCATCTTCCCATGTCATTCTCTCCACCTTTTCAGAATAGTCTATTCCCTTTACCTCTTTAAAAATAAATTTTATCAACCCTTCAAACATTTGCAAAATATCTTCCTGCTCTACGAAAGCCATTTCGCAATCTATCTGTGTAAACTCAGGTTGTCTGTCTGCACGTAAATCTTCGTCACGAAAACATTTTACTATTTGATAATAGCGATCGTAACCGCTAACCATTAATAACTGTTTGAACGTTTGTGGCGATTGAGGTAGTGCATAAAATTCTCCAGGGTTCATCCGGCTGGGAACAATAAAATCTCTTGCACCCTCGGGTGTAGATTTTATTAAAAACGGCGTTTCTATGTCAATGAAATTATTAGAATGCAAATAGTTCCTGGCTGCCCGGTTGACTGCATAACGCAGTTCTATATTTTTTTTAACTGCATTTCTTCTAAGATCCAAAAAACGATATTTCATCCTGAGGTCATCGCCTCCATCCGTTTCATCCTGGATGGTAAAAGGAGGCACAGCCGATTTGTTAAGCACTTTAAAATCTGAAACTAAAATTTCAATGTTGCCTGTGGCAATATTTGCATTTTTATTGCTCCGCTCACTAACTTTTCCTTTTGCCTGCAAAACAAATTCTCTTCCCAATGGATTTTTGTCAAGCTGAGCGGTAAGTTTTTCATTAAATAATAATTGTGTGATGCCATACCTGTCCCGAAGGTCAATAAAAGTGATACTCCCAAATTTCCTGATCGTTTGCACCCAACCGGCAAGCGTAATTTCTTTACCAACATCATCAATTCTTAGTTCGCCGCACGTATGTGTTCTGTACATTGTATTTAATAAATTTTAATTTTTGAAAAGGTTTGCAAAGATAAATAAAGAGCCTGTAAAGTCCCTTTCTACATTGTTTCTGGCACATTAGGGTGGATGGGCCGCCAGATCAAATAGTAATAAGCTAAAGTGATAATGCCGAAAGCAAAAGGAATAATGGCTAAAAATTTATAAGTAATATTGCCAGTAACAATTCTATCGTCGAAATGGAAAAACTCGCTGATCATCCAGTAAGCATTTGCTGTTATCCAAAAAACGATAGCCACATTATGGCAAACCTCAGATACATATTTTCTTGTACGCCATGCTATAATTATCGCAATAGACAAGGTAGGGAAGATCATGGCTATCCCCAATGAACGCCAGATCATGCACCAGCTTATATCTTTAAAAAGCCAGAATACGATATGAAGATTTTCCATTTTGCGATAGCGTAAAGGTATCGAGTACGTTTGCTCTGCCATAGTTTTGTTTTGAGCCTTGAAAATAATGAAGGGAAGGAAGGTTTTAAAATTTGTATTCTTAATGATTTCTATTTCTTAAACTTTTAGATAAGTGTATCAGGCCCTTTGGGTGACAAAACACCTATTGACTTTGCAAAATTATTTACCTGGCATTGTATTCATTTAAAAAAGCCCCGCTTTTCAGCAGGGCTTTGTAAATACAATCACTGGCTAATCCATCTTTTTCATTTCCATCATCTCCATTAGCTTGACGCCGAGTAATCCATTAATTCCGCCATCAGTTCCGTTGCTTCCACCAATCAAAATATCAGGCATTACTTTTATCTGGCCTTTACCAATCTCTTCGGTGATCTTATACTTCGTAAAGTTATCGCCTCCCATAGCTTTTACCTGCAGCTCGTAAGCTTCGGCGGTGCTTTTACCAACAGCCATTATCTTTTCTGCCTGTGCCAAACCTGTTTTACTGATCCTCTCTGCATCGGCGCTGGCATTGAGTTTTGTAGCTTCTGCCTGTGCTCCGGCTCTTGCTTTGGTTGCTTCGGCTTCCGCATTGGCACGCATTTTTGTTGCGGTTGCCTCTGCTTCTACCTGGAGCTTCAAACTGTTTGCATCACCTTCTGCTTTCTTTACCGTAGCGTCTGCAGTGCGCTGGGCAATCTCAACATTCTGCTGCGCCTTCACGATTTCTTTTTGCATGTCCGCGATAGCAGTTTCCTTTTCCATACCCTGGCGTTTTTCCTGTGCAAGTTGCTGAGTTCTGTAAGTCTTCTCTTCTTCCTGTGCGATCTTCCTGTCGGTCAAAGTTTTCATCAATGACTCAGGCGGCACGATGTCACCAATCAAAGTGTCCACGGCATTCACGTTGTATTCATCCAACACTTCTTTCATGTTGTCTTTTGCTGCCTTCTGCCGCTCCTTTCGAGTTGCGAGGAAAGCGATCACGTCACTATCCTGCGCAGAGTTCCTGAAATAGTTGCCTATAGTAGGTTCCAGCACCTGGCTTACCAGGTTATTCATGCTTCCAAAACGTGCAATCACTTTTGGCGCTTCATTGGCTGGTATATGTATTATCTGCGACACGTCCAGGTTAAAAGGGAAACCATCCTGCGAACGCACCGTGATTGTGCAAAGATTTTTATCCAATTGATGTGCTTCGCTTCTTGTGTTTGCCCAGTTCAGCACAAGGTTGGTTGTTGGCACTAATTCTACTTTCATTACATATTTATTAATTGGATATTTTCCGGGGCCATAAGGCTCCATCCATACGCCACGCTGGCCTTTGCTTACGATGTTGCCATGCTTGAAACTCTCTCCGGTAAGGTCTTTGCCATCCTGTCCTATGTAAGAAATCACCACGCCTACATATCCAATAGGTACTTCAGTCATGGGCAATTCTTCAATTTGCACAGCCCACGGATTAATATTATAGCTGCCCGCTAAAATGATAGAAGGCTGTAAACCACGGTTACCGTTGTGCGCTAAAAAAGTATCGAAGTCCTGGAAGTTATTATGCCCTTCTATAAACTTACCCGCTATTTGTCCGCTTTCGATTGGCTGCCCGTCAAGCGTTGTTACAATACCCACCATGTTTTCACGGATGCTCACCATATTGGTAACGGTGATTGTAAATGCATACGTGTTGATACGGTATGTTCCGGCAGTGATGTAAGTAGTCTGGCGGCCTTTTTGCCCACCGTTGTTCAGGAACTTTTCTGCATCCTGGAAATTATCACTATCCACTCTTCTTCCCAATATAGCGCCAGTCGGTATTTCAGCACCGTCGTTGCTCAACACCAAGCCAATCTTGCCTTCGGGAATTACAGTAAAAGATTGTAACTCCACACCATATTGCCATGGCCACATTCTCCAGTATAAACCGGGAGCCAATGTTTGCGCCTGGAAACCGGCTTCGCCTTTTGTGGCAATGATCCTGCCGCCGGGTAATTCACGATTAGCGCCTACGAGCACGAACTTTTTTGTTACCAAACCAATCCTGTTTTCAGGAATGAGGATCATCCCAAATAAGAAGCGAAGGATGAATTTGTAAAGCACCAGTGAAAATAAAATTACCAGTATCCACCAGTAATTCATCAATAAATTTTGAATATTCATTTTGTTAGTTTTAATATTTTTTCGAAAGATTGTTTATGGTTTTGCATAGCTATCACACAGCGTATGTAGGATACCGCTATACTGCTAAATATTAGGCAGAACTTTAGCTCGTGATTAGTTAATTGCGAATAAGATTGTAATGTAAATTACCAGTTGAAAGCTGCTGGTGGCTTAACTCTCTGGCGGAAATTGAAAAGGAGAGAAGCAATAATGTGAGTCATCTTACATGGGAGCGGGGCTCCGTTTAAATTTGAAATGTAAAGATAGATCACGGAAAATTATCCTGCAAATAAATCGGTACAAATCGTGTAAAAATCAGGAAGGTTTATTTGTGTTATTCTAGGTTTGAATCTCTCTACAAAACCTTCCTGGTTTGGCGCGTATCCCCAAGCGAATTTTTACTTTTCAACCTCCACTCTCACCCCTTCGCTGTGCGCAGTAAATTCCGGTGCATACATACATTGAATAGTAGTGATGCCGTTGCTGAAATTTCCGCTGTGTGTTACAAACATGGGATATTCAAAAACGTAAGTGCCTTTATTTAAATAGCCGAAGAAGAAATTAGTGCTTACATCTTTTGTTGTTTCATAATAACCAAGCCCATCCTGGTATTTGTATTGGCTTATAACATTTGTTGGCTCCATGCATGAAGCACGCATGTCTTTCATGTGTAAGTATTCCATATCGCGGTCAACTCTCAATTCAATGCGCACTTTTATTTTATCGCCAATGTGAATTTTATCGCCATCATTTACTGGTTGAAGTACAGGCCCGCTGTCTGTATTTTTTTCAATGAATAACTTTTTTGAAAGCTTTAATGGTGTTTCTGAAAAAGTTATTTTATCAAGATTTTCGAAATACTGCCAATAGACAGAGCCCCATGATGCCGAAGAGTTGACTGGCTTTTTAGTAGATTGATTTGTTGACGAAGAAACCGCCACACTAATATTTCCCATGCCTGGATTTACTTTGTCTCCATCTATCTTTCTTTTAAAATATCCGGTGCCTGCCTCTTGTTTTTCATCTTTGTTGTTGATCGAGGTATTTCCCAATTTGATAGTAACTACCTTCTCTTCGGAAAGCCAGTCAGTGCCCTGCAACAATAAGGCGTAACACGCATCCGCGGTTGCTTTCGTAGTCTTCCAGTTATTTGTTTGTTTATTTTTTAGCAACCATGTTTTGAGGTCATCAATTGTTTTTGAATCTTTTTCAATTTCACTAAAAGCTTCAATCATCAATGCCTGTGATTCTATCGGTGCCTGGTACCACCAGTATCCATGTTGATTCCATTCTTTCCAATACATGCCCAGTTCTTCATTGTTGATCGAATTTTCTTTCAAGGATTTAATGATCGCGTTTGCAGTCGTCTCTTCATGAGAGCGATAGAGCGACAAGGCGATCATGGCCTGCATGTATTTACTTTGGCTGAGCCAATACGTTCTTGTTTGCACCTGGTAATAGTTGTATGCAGTCTGCGTCTCTTTTGCCACTGCATATTCGGGGAAAAAACTGCGCATGTATAAATACTGAATAGCAATCGTTGAAAGGTTGTTGCTCTTCAAATCTGATTTGTACTTTATCAAATTATCATAGTCAAGCTTCAGCATTTTATCGAGGTATGGGATTGCCTTTTCCAGTATGTTTTTCAGATCACCTTGCTGAAACGAAGGCAAAGCATTTAATTTTTTCAGATGCCCAATTCCTGTAATGATGTATTGAGTCATGTAGCGATTATCCGGACCGCCCTTGAACCAAACAAAGCCCCCGTTGGGCGATTGCATGTCTGCTAATTTGTTCAGTGAAGATTCCAGTTGCATGCTCATTTTTACAGCATCAAAAAGCAATGCAATATTCTTCTTTTGCTGCTCTTCATTTTGTGCCTCCAGTACCCATGGAGTTTCCTGCAACAACACTTATTTTAATTCTTCATTTTTCTGAAGGTTGCTCATCAAAGCCGAAGTATCCAACGTTTTCCATCTTTCAAAAATGGCTTTTATTTTAGGTGATGAGTTCACAATTTTGGTTGCCAAAGCATTTGCGTAGTACCTGTTGAATGTCTGCTCGGCACATTCATAAGGATACTCCATCAAATAAGGCAAAGCCTGAACTGCATACCACGCAGGGTTCGTTGTATATTCTACAGTCAGTCCATAATTTGTGAGTGTGGTGCTATTGCCTGAATTTATAAGCTTTTCAAATTTAAAATCTTTTGTTCCATTTCCTCTCATCGGCAAAGGCATTGTTTCTGTAACAAGCATCCTGTTTGTTACGACAGGAATCGCGGCCTCTTCACCATCGCTTACGTTCGCAGCCTTTCCTACTATTCTGTAAACAACAGCGTCATTAAAATTTTGTGGTACGTCGATGCTGAATGTGACCAAAGTACTTTGCCCTGCTCCAACTGTAAATGTTTTTGAAGGAGAAATATTTTTAAACCAGCCATTGATCGGGTTCATGGTTGCTGCATTCAACAATTGGAAATCTGCCTGTCCACTTAATTCTTTCGTACCAACATTTACAATTTTTGCACTGAACTCCATCTGATCGCCTTCTCTTAAAAAGCGTGGTGCATTGGGCTGCACCATTAGATCCTTTTGGGTGATAACAGTCTTTGTTGCATAGCCACTCGCAAGATCTTTTGTATGCGCCAATGTCATCAGCTTCCATTGCGTAAGCGCTTCAGGCATCGTAAAACTGAACTCAATATTTCCATCTTTATCTGTTCTTAATTCAGGAAAGAAGAAAGCAGTTTCGTTAAAGTTTTTACGGATTTGAATTTGGGATTGATCGAGTGGTGTTTTTTTCTTTTCTGTTGGTGGTGCAACGACACCG
>JBDSGZ010000021.1:0-8239 GCA_039918735.1 Ginsengibacter sp. | reverse complement strand
TCCTCAACACAAATTCTTCGGATATTTCTTTGTTCGATTGTACCCTCAAGAATGTCAAATTCTTCGCCGTTGAACTTAGAAATATCGAGCGCGCTGATATAATATTCTTTCGTACCGGCTTTCATCTTTTCAATTGAAAATCGCTTGAGGTAAGTGCGGGGAACAAAATGCATTCGGGTTGTTTCGCTCATGGTATAAAATAAATTTTTTTTCAGGAATATCTCAGTACGGGAAGCGCATTAGCTTTTAAAAGGAACACCGACGGAGGCTAGGAATTAACCAATGTAAGGCCAAGACCAAACTACTATGGCAATTGAGAAAAGAGTTCCACCTAGTATTCCGAATGAAGATATACAGAAAATAAAACTACCAATGATTATTACAGTTTTGACAAGAACTTTGGTTCTAATTTCATTCATATAAAGTGTACCAACATCCCTTATTAAAAAGAACTTCATTAATACCTTGTTCACCTTATGATTATCTTTAGTCGTCATAATACGTGCATATTATGTCTTTTTTGCACTTGTGGTCTTCCTCTTTCAATCTAAAAATATTACCAATTATAAAAGAGATCGCCGAAGGTTGTGTGTTCGTGCGGATGGGCTTCGGTATGGTGGTGAATACGAACGAGCACTACAATTAATCTTTGTAGATCGCGATCAACTCCTGTCCTTCGCCATCCCGCATTCCCCGGTACATTCCGGCGCTGTTGAATACCATAGCGGTGTTGCCTTCAGCATCTACTCCAATCAATCCTCCTTCGCCTTGCATCTCCACCAATTTCTTCATCACAACTTCTTCGCAGGCTTCCTGCAGCGTAAGATTTTTATATTCCATCAGGGCGCTGACATCATAAGCCGCAACGGCTTTTATAAATATTTCTCCATGACCCGTGCAGGAGATGGCGCAGGTTTTATTGTTTGCATAAGTGCCCACACCAATCATCGGGCTATCACCAATGCGCCCATATCTTTTATTCGTCATTCCCCCGGTGGATGTGCCGGCCGCGATGTCGCCATCCTGGTCACAAGCAACTGCCCCTACAGTTCCAAACTTTTTATCTTTCATAAGACCAACAAGTTTATCTCCTTTGTGGTCGAGCTGGTAAAGGTCGCTGTCTCTTATTTGTCGCCATTGATCATAACGATAGTCAGAATAAAAATATTCATCGGGCTCTAATTTGATGCCCTGTTTGATTGCAAAATCGTTTGCTCCCTTACCACTTAAAAACACATGGCCACTGTGGATCATCACTTCTTCCGCAAGTTCGATGGGGTTGCGAATGTTTCTGACACCTGCGATAGCGCCCGCTTCCAGGTTGCTTCCATTCATAATCGCAGCGTCCATTTCATTGAGTCCTTTTTTTGTAAAAACAGATCCTTTGCCTGCATTAAAAAGTGGGTTGTCTTCAAGAATTACAATTGCCGCGATCACTGCATTCACGGCCGTACCACCACTTTCCAGCACTGCATAGCCTGCATTGATAGCATCCTGCAATCCTTTTCTATAGGCTTCTTCGAGTTCGGGTGTCATATCTTCTTTCAGGATTGTTCCCGCACCTCCATGAATAGCAATCGAAATTTTTTTCATCCGGAATTTATTTAGAAATTGATCAGCCGCGAAGAAAAGAAATGTTGGCTTTTGCGTGCAATGATCTTTAATTTATTTAATAAGCGCTTTGCATTCAGTGAGCAGTCTTTGTTTGTCAATTGCTGCTGTGCCCACTTCTTCACAAACAATGCCACCGGCAATATTCGCAATCTCTGCAGCAAGCAGAATTCCCTGGCCTGATGCATAAATGAGAGAAGCGACAGCAATCACTGTGTCACCAGCACCACTCACATCTGCGACATTTCTCCGGTGAGACGGAATAATATTCTTTATGCCGTCTTGCTGATAGAAAATTCCTTTCTCTGATAAAGTGATCATCGAAATTTTATGCTCCAGTTTCTCAACCAGCCGGGAATGAATATCAGAAAGCAACTCTTCTGATACCGGTTCAGGCAACAGGTTAAGGCTTGAGAAAACTTCATGAAGATTCGGCTTGAAAAGAGTGACATGCCTGTAGGAGAAAAAGTTTTTTCTTTTAGGATCAACGGCTGTCGGAATTTTTTGTTTCAGGCAAATGTCTATCGTGCTCTCTATCACTTTTTGTGTTAGAATGCCTTTGTTATAATCTTCAAAAATCACAATATCGGGACGTTCAGTGGAAATGTATTTTTCCACCAGCTTTAGCAGGTTCGTTTCATCCGCCTCAGACAAATCTTCTGTCTGTTCTGCGTCAAGCCGCATCATCTGTTGGTTGCGGCTGATGATGCGAATCTTATTCGTCGTTATTCTTTTTTTGCTCTCGAGGATATACCGGGTGTCAATATTTTTTTCTTTGAGCAATTGTTTGAGCTGGACTCCATCTTCGTCATCACCCACGATGGTGAGCACGGCTGCAGTCGCTCCCAAAGATTGCACGTTCAGCGCAACATTGCCTGCACCACCAATTCTTTTTTCTTTTTCTCTTACAGCAACGATGGGAACAGGGGCTTCCGGAGAAATTCTTTCAACGCTTCCCCACCAATAGGTATCAAGCATCACATCGCCGATGACAGCTACTTTTAACTTTGAAATACCGGCGAAAATCTCATCGAAATCAGGTTGCATTCAAAAGGAGTTTCATTTCTTCCTTGGCGAAACTAAATAATAAATAGGAATACCGAGTGAGGCGATTATCAGGCCAGGCCATGTAAATTGCGGCTTATAGATAATAAGTAAAATGCAAAATGTAAGTCCCATAAGAATATAGATGGCAGGTAACACGGGGTAGCCAAACGCTTTGTAAGGACGTTCCGCGTCGGGCCTTTTGGCTCTTAGAATAAATATGCCCGCAATAGTGAGAGAATAAAATATGACTACGACAAAAGAAATCATATCAAGCAAATCGCCGTATTTACCACTGAGGCAGAGCAGAGAGGCAACAACAAATTGTGACCACAGCGCCCATGCAGGAACTGCTTTTTTATTTAAGACACCCGCTTTTTTGAAAAACAATCCATCGTTGGCCATGCTGTAATAAACTCTTGCGCCTGCAAGGATCAACCCGTTATTACATCCAAAAGTTGAGATCATGATCATCACTGCAATTACGTAAGTGCCGACACCACCAAACATTGAATTGGCTGCTGCCACTGCCACGCGATCCTGTGGAGCAAATGCGAGATCGTGAAGAGGAAGCACTGCAATATAGACGAGATTGGCACATACATAAATGACCGTAACTATTAAAGTACCCAGGAATAAACTAAGGCCAATATTTCGCTTTGGATTTTTAATTTCACCTGCAATAAAAGTGACATTGTTCCATGCATCACTGCTGAAGATAGAACCTACCATACTCGCTGCGATTGCACCTAGTGCGCCAGCTCCCAGCACACCCTGGATAACTCCTCCTTCACTCATGTTTTTCATTTCGAATGCGCCGGTCCAATTGGCCTGCCAAACTTCCGGCTTGAAAAAGATAACACCGGCGACGATCAATCCCAATAAGGAAATGAGTTTCGTTGAAGTAAAAATATTTTGAATCCATTTTCCTCCCTGCACTCCACGGGTATTGGTCCAGGTAAGAAACATGATCATGAGAATGGCAATCAGTTGAGCAGGATAGAGTTTGAAGATTCCTAACTGGAATAAAATATTCTCATCCTTTACATCCAATATCGGGAAAAAATAGCCGGCAAATTTTGCAAATGCTACACCGACAGCAGCAATCGTTCCTGTTTGAATAACGGAAAATAGACTCCATCCGTACAGGAATCCAACCAGTGGATTATAAGCTTCTTTCAGATAAACATATTGCCCTCCGGCTTTAGGAAACATTGCGCTTAGCTCGCCATAGCTAACAGCAGCAGTGAGTGTCATGAAACCCGTGAGTAGCCAGATAACGATAAGCCATCCTGAGCTTCCTACATTCCTGATAATATCAGCACTCACAATGAAAATTCCGGAACCTATCATGGATCCAGCTACAATCATAGTAGCATCAAAGAGGCGAAGAGTTGGTCGAAACGAAACAGCATGCTCACTCATAAAAAAATCCCGTTTAGTAAACGGGATTGAAGATATAATTTTATTCGAAATTGACTCGTCAAATCACTTTTTATTTTCGGTGTACAATTCATTAAGTCCTTCAATCACATCAGGTGTAATATTTAGCGCAGAATCTTTGTAAAACATGAAGCCGGGCTCGTACGAAAAGATATAAGAATATCTTCCATCCTTATTATATTCTTTCAAAAAATTTTGTATCCTCAACAAAATGTCTTCCTTCATTTTTGAATTTGTATTGTAGAGACTATTATCAATTCCTTGTTTTTTTTCCTGGAGATCCTGCTGCATTTTATTCATTTCCTGCATAGCACTTTCCTGCTCCTTTTGGTTCATGGTCGGGCCTTTTTGCTGCAACTCTATTGCACGAGCCTGGTATTTTTTCTGCAGAGAGGTAATCTGGTTGTTGGCTGCTTCCTGTTTCTTTTCAAAGTCAGCTTTTATTATTTTATAATAACTATAGTTGCTTTGAAGAGAGTCCAAATCTATATAAGCCACTCTTGAGTTTCCTACTGAAGGCGATGCGACAGCCGCAGTTATTTTTTGCGAAGTATCTTTTTTGGAATTTGTAAAATACAGGTAATACAGGATTCCCACGAGGATAAATAAAATAATATTGAATACGAGTAGAATATTTTTCATTCACAAAATTTAAGCGGGCAAGTTAAAAAAAAGAACCTGTTCACTACCTGTTCATGGTTGTTTTAGGAAACAGTTAACATGAGAAGTTAGCGTTTGCTTTCAAGACAAATTGCGTGCGAAGATGAGTAAAATTTATCTTAACAAAGCCGTCGATCCTTTTTGAAAAATTTTCTTCCCGGTATCCCGGTTCGTATAACTAAGCATCCAAACAAAGATTCCGCTGTCCTGCGGCTCACCATTTATTTTCCCATCCCATTTGTTGGTCCATTCGGTAGTATGAAAAACCAATTGTCCGATGCGATTGTAAACTTTGAAATCAAGGTTGTCGGCCTTGAATGCATTAACAGGATAGAGATAATCATTCAGTCCATCACCATTTGGAGTAAACGCGTTTGGAACAGCAATGTAGCAGGATTTCAACACTTTTAAATTGTTTATTGCTGTGTCAAAACATCCAATATCATTTTTAACGATGAGCCTTACGTTATAAATTTTTTCTGAAGTGGAAAAAGGATAGTGCTCCGGCACCGGAGTTTCTGAAATGCTACTGTTTCCATCGCCAAGGTCCCAATTGTAAGAAACTATGTTGCCGATACTTTTATTTAAAAAGATTGCGGGATCTTCCGGGCACAACAAATTACTCGTCTCAAAACCAGCGTTCAATTCATTGCCAAGATTTATGGATTGGGTGGTGGTATCGCTACAGAATCCATTTGTAACCGATAATAAAATTTGCTTCGACCCAAACGTTTTGAAGATGGCATCAGCATTCTGCAAGCCACTGGTTCCGGCATAATCCATCGTCCAGTGCCAGGCGTTCACTCCGTTTCTTCCATCATGACGAAGCCTGATGGTGTCGGCAGTACAACCTTGTAACACTGAGTAAGAGAACGCGGAATTGACCGTATCCTTTACTGTGAATGTCAACTCAGAACCTGCAAGAACTTCCTGTCCGCACTCATCGATGAGCGTGTTACCGTCGCTCCCTTTTAAAAGTTTCACCCTGTAAGTGCCTGCATGCACAACAGGGCCTGATAAAACAAGACGAATGACATTCGAGGAACTTCCTGAACAATTCCCGCCAACACTGCTCAGCGTGACAGGGGAAGGACCTGAAACTTCAAAGTCACTGGCATCTGCGGCAATGGAGTTGCATAAAATATTTTTCTTAAAAACCAACTCCAGCGTTTGCGGAGCGCATGTAGGTTTTGTAAGACTATCCATAGGCACAGGTAGTATCGGAAAAACCTCGAAGTCAATCGAATTATCGACAGGTATTTCACGATCGCAATTATCCAACAATGTATTTCCATCCGTTCCATTTTTAATTGTTAGCGTATGCTGACCGGGCATCAAGGGATTATCAAAAACGAGGACGAGTGAATCCATGTCAAAACCTGCAGAACAACTATTTCCTGTGGCTAAAACAATGGTCGATGTTGAAGAGGAAATTACAAAATCACTTCCATCCGTTGCGAGGGAACTGCACTTCATTTTTTTACTCAGCGTTACCGTAATGCTTTTACCACCACAGGATGGAGTGGCTTTGAAAAGGTCGGGAGCAACCGGGTCAATTATATTCGCGGTACCTCCGCCAAATGAAAGTTTGTATCCATTTTGCGAAGGAGTGAAAACGGTAAAATGACTGATAACCATGATATAGTTATGTCCTGTTTCCAATACAGGCATGGCGCTAAAAGTAGGATAGGCACGGCCCGCACAATTGACAAGCGATGATCCAGAAGCAGAGGTTCCTGTACGGCCAGTATTTCCGGACCAGTTGCAGGAGACAAACAATGAAGCGTTGGTAAAAACTTCACCCGGATTATGGCCGGTGATGTCAAAGATTTGCCAGTCATAATCATCGTTAAGATCATTTGGTGTAATAACAAATCCAAGCGTGCCGGAAGCTGAGCATGTAAACTTATACCAGAATGGATTGAGATCTGTCAGCACATCCCCTGAACACTGGCCTGGAATTACTGTGCCGCCACAATAAGGAACTGTGGTCTGGCTGAAAGCGTTGCTGCCACAAACAGGAAAAGCTGTTGAAGGAGTTTGTCCTAACGTTGTGCATGGTTGTGAACTTGCGCCGACCGCAATGAAAAAAACCAGGAATGATACAGCAGCAAGCTTTGCGAACATAATTTGCATGACCGACAAAAATATCTTTTCGCTGCAAACTATTTGAGAATATTCTGTGAAATGAATTTCACTAAGATTTTAGCAATTGAAGAATTCATTCAACTACTAAAATGATCTATTCAAATTCCAGCAGTCCAAACCTTTCGTAGTCATGATAGTTTTTGCGTGTTAGTTGCCAGCTTGAATAAACCGGGTTTCCGTCGTAGTCAATTCTGTAAAAATTTGCCCGCCATTTTGTTCCTGGTGACGGAGGAACATTCCCCAGTGGCATCAATAATGTGAAAGGAATAAAAAACTCTGCAGTCCAGTTGAACCTGCTATTGCCCGCCTTTTTATCATTGACCTTCACCGCATGAATTATGCTACTTGATTTGTGTGTCCCCCATGGTTTCCATCCCGCGCTATTACCGCCTTTGTTGATAATGAGGATGGGTAATTCATAATTCAAAGGCGATAGTTCATATTCGAGATAGAGGGGAAGGCTGGTGTCGGGCCGAAAAAAAGCTTCCACCACATCTTCATTATACAACGCGCCATAATCTTCCGTGATAGTGGCCGTGATCACACTGTCTTCGCATTGATACAAGCAATAAATTCCTTTATCAGAATACAAGATTTTGAACAACGTTTTATAAGAACGATCAGGCACATTCCTTTCGGGGCCCATATTCCATCCTTCACCTTCAAGCGTCTTCCTGTCACGCTGTGTAATTGTGTTCCATGTTGTCGCCTCCCAATTAGGAGCGGTACCATCACCAGTAACTGTAAAATTGTCTGTGTGTTTTACAATCACTTTATTACTTGCACCATACTGTGCATACAAATATGAATTTGAAAAAAGAATACTAAAAAGAAGAAACAAAATCTTTGTGAATCGAGTGTTTTTCATCGATTGAGTTTTAATAAATTTATTTAGCACGACTCCGAGTGTCAAGAAGCGTCGTCATTTATTTTTAAATGATCTTCCAGGCTTATCAACCCGGAACATTTCAATATTGCCACGATCCTGTAACGTTGAAAAAATCGTAAGCCCATCTTCGCCACCAAAGGCTATATTACTTGGCAGTTTGCCGGTCAATTTTATTTCTTCCAACAGCTTTCCTTCCGGCGAAATTTTTGCAACAGTTCCTTTTCCATGCCTGGCAATGTAAAGGTTTCCGTCGGTATCGCAGCGCATTCCATCCATGCCAAAGTCAGGAAATTCAGTGAGTATTCTTTTGTTACTTAATGTACCGCTATCAGACAAATCATAAACCCACACCTTGCGTTGAACAGATTCGTTCACGTATAAATTTTTCCCATCAGGACTTACTTCAATCCCGTTTGTAGTTCCCATGTTATCTTCAAGAATTGT
>JBDSGZ010000020.1:0-5727 GCA_039918735.1 Ginsengibacter sp. | reverse complement strand
GGTTTGATAGACGCTAAATAAATTGATTACAATAGGAAAAAATTAATTGCATTGAAAGACTTTTCCCCTGCGGAAGAATTTATTTTGAAAAAATTAAAAACTGAGCTTCCCGAGAATCTTTGTTATCACGGATTTCATCATACGCTTGATGTATTGGAAGCAGCAATGAAAATTGCAGAATCAGAGAACCTGGATGCTGAAGAAATAAAACTTCTGCGAATTGCTGTTTTATATCACGATGCTGGTTTTATCACTGTCTATAAAGATCATGAAGAAAGAGGATGCGAGATGGCCAGGGAAAATTTAAAGTCCTTTGATTTTACCTATGATGAAATCGAAATCATTTGTGGTATGATCATGGCGACAAAAATTCCCCAGAACCCGAAAACAAAATTGGAGAAAATAATTTGTGATGCTGACCTGGATTATCTTGGGAGAAATGATTTTTATAATATCGCAAAAAAACTTTTCGAAGAATTGTTCTCGTTAGAAATGGTAAAAAATGAACAGGAATGGAACACAGTTCAAAGAACCTTTTTGGAAAAACACCGTTATTATACCAGGTACAGCCAGGATGAACGCGAACCACAAAAACATAAGTATTTAAGTGAAATCGTGAAAAAGGTTTAGTGTGTTTGAATTCCACAGGCAGGAACCCATGCTTTCAAAAAGGCTGTGGCCCAAAGTTTTTAAATTTTTTGCATGAACTCCAGGAAGGTTTCGTTTTCTAAAATATTTCTTCTGCTCATTTCTCTATCGGGATGTTTTGCTCTGATCGCCCAGTTTTACCTGATCATCGCAAATCGAACAGCATCCGTTGCGGAAACCGTAACGCGGTACTTTAGTTTTTTCACCATTCTTACAAATCTTCTTGTTATCATTTGTTCCACTATATTATTTTTTGGAAAAGATCGCTCAAAGAACACATTTTTTTACAGGCCGCAAACCATTGCTGCAATTGCAGTTTACATCACAGTAGTGGGTCTTGTTTATAATCTGATCTTGCGTTTTTTGTGGCAGCCACAAGGCCTTCAATTTGTAGTGGATGAATTGTTGCATACAATTATTCCGATCCTGTTTATCCTGTTCTGGCTGCTGTTTGTGCCAAAATCAGGATTGAGACTGAAGGACATTTTCCCCTGGCTCCTTTATCCGTTTTTTTATATTATTTATATCTTGATAAGAGGAGCATTTAGTGGTTTCTATCCTTACCCATTCATCAATGTAAATGAACTTGGATACAACAAAGTCTTCCTGAACAGCGGGATTTTGGTTGCTGTGTTTGTTGTATTTTCTTTGCTGTTTGTAGTAATAGGGAATCTAATTATAAGAAGGTCAAATCTTACGAATAGTAATTGACATTTATTTTTTCCTTGAATCCCACAGTTTGTACCTGATAAAGAGTTGAAGAGCATTATTTTTTTCTTCTCTTTTCTCAATACCTGAAAGACGAAACTTTAGATAGGGTTGCAATCCAAAGGAATATCGGGCTCCGGCAGAAAACCGTTCCCATTCAAATTGTGTCTCAAATATTGCCTGGAAATAAGATAGTACAAAATTGCTATCCGCTTTTTTAATATTCATGATTCTTTTAGTTTGAATTGAATCCACCATAGTTATATTATCAGTCTTTTTTACCTCCTGTTCAATTAGAGCTTTGGTGAATCTATTCCAGGTAATTCCTAAGCCTAAAGACAACTTTGGAAGTATGAAATAATTGATGCTCACCGGTAATTCGTGATAAAATTTTTTTTAAGGCGGCTGGAGGTTGATAGGGTAGTTCGGTTGAATGTATCTACTATTTTTTCCTGATGATACAAAACTTCTTTATTGTATTGAGGGGCTCCATACCTGAATTCGAATTCTATAAACCATTTTCGGTCTTTATAGATCCTGAAATATACAGAGGGAACATAGTCAGTAAATGTGCCCTTCCTTCCAAAGGCATTGTAGGGAAAAAGTTTTTGCCCGTCCACAGGCAGAAGTTGGTGTAGCGCAACGCCTGCAGCGAAATCTATTTTCTTTGTGGATCCAGAATCTTTTTTTACTGCATTGTCATTTTTCTGATCATTAAACTTTTGTTTTGACACCATCGAATCTCTGGCTGGCTTAATTTCAGATTCGGAAATTGAATCTTTGTCTCTCCTGCTGGAATTAATATTCTTGTTACTGCCATCATTTGCTATCGAATCTGCATATTGTCCTTGCTTCAAAATACTGTTTTCAGAAACAGCGCTTTCTTCTGACTCACTTATCCCAATCGCTTTTTTAGTCCTGGCTGCCTGCGAAGCTGTGACGCGTTCATTACTCCTTTGGTCTTTTTTGATTTTTACAGATTGTTTTTGAATTAAATCATCTCTTTTTTTTACAGCCTGAACTATGGAATCGGAGCCATTAATTTTTGCATTTTTACGGTTCTGTGAATCGTTAATTTCCGTTGTGACTAATATCTCTCTCTCCTTTCTCACATTCTGTTTTTTCGAATTGACATTATCTTCTTCCTTTCTGTGAAGTTGACGTTTCTCATGTGTTATTATAAAAAATAATGCTACTAAAAGCCCAACCAGCAAAAGGCTATAGCTTAAGCAACCTTTAGAAACCGGTGTAATAATAATAGGGTCATCATCATCTTTTTCCAGCCGGCGCTTCATGTCTTCCCAGGCAGAATTTTCATCTGGAAGGGGCACATTATTCAATTGCCTGGCTAATTCTTCTTCGTATGGTAATCCCTCATTCATTAATTCGATTATCTTCTTTTATCATGATTTGCAAATTTTTTCTTGCTTCGCTCAAATGCCATTTACTGGTGCCTTCACTTATATTTAAAAGTGTGGCGATTTCCTTATGGGAGTAACCTTCCATTATAAAAAGATTGAAGACGGTTTGAGTGGCCGGTGAAAGCTTTCTTACCAAATGCAGCAGGTGTTCAGATTTCATTTTAGAAATGACTTCGGGGTCAATTTGTATTTCGGTTGTATCACTTAATTCTACCTGTTGAATATTTTTTTGTTTTGATTTAATGTAATCAATGCAACCGTTAATAATAATAGTCCGGATCCATGTGTAGAGAGATGCTTTTGAAGAATCGAACCGCTGAATGTTTTTGAAGACTTTATAAAAACCCATGTTTAATACATCCATTGCATCTGTTTCATTTTTAGTATAGCGAAGGCAAAGGCTCATCATTACCCTGTAAAAGTTCCTGTACAACTTTTCCTGGGCTTGTCGGTTTCCGCCTTTACAACCATTAACTATGTTTTCTATTTCTTTTCCTTCGCTTATAAATTGACTTTTAAATGTTGGATAATAACACTGGATTCTTTGATTAAAATAGTGTTTTGTATCAATAAATTTTTCTCACGCGGAAAGAACCATTTATCGAATGAACAGGTGTAAGGTTAGAGGAATCCTTGAACTTTCCGGAAAAACTGCCTTCATAAAATTCATTTATATATTGGGGATAATTGGTCATGGTTACATCGAATGGCTTAGTAAGCGCAATAGTATGAAAGTTCAAAACTGAAAAGCTTTGAATAGGGTATATGCCCGCCGCCGGGTCATGATTAAAACTAATTGTTAGAAAGTTGTTTGGTTTACCCCCGAGTATCGGCGTCGTGTATATAGGAACAGATGCCAAATAAGAAGATATATAAGTATAAGCCGCCAGAGAATCCCCCGAAGTTCTCGATAATTTATAATCAGTGCCATCAAGATTATAATTAATAAATTCTACTGACGATACACCACATGCTGCGATATTTCCTGCATCAAAATTGCGGGATGTGCTGGAGAGACTGACAGCCTGCCCCTGTTGCATAGATATATTATCTACCCCTATGATGTCGAAACTTAAAGGTGTTTTCGGACAATATCTGAATGTGGTTGAAAAATTACCATTCTTATCGGTGGTCGCATATCGTGCTTGATAATTGAAGTAAATTACTGCATATCCATTGGTAACCGCCACATTATTGCAATCCAGCAATTTACCATGAATAGTGGTTAAAGAAATATTTGAATTTGCGATAATTATATCTCCAACATCAGTGTTTTGTGAAAAAGAGCCAATACTTTGATAATCTATTGATACGCCACATTGATCTGTTGCCAGTAAGAACAAGTTTTTATTTGCAGGCACAGACATGGTTACCTGGCCTGATGAATCAGCCCATGCGTAAGCCAATGTGGTCGTATCGCCATTACCTTTATCTATAATCAAAATAATATTTGTGTTGCCAAGAGGAACGCCGTCCTGGCTTTTTAATGTCATAGAGATTGTAACAGCTTCTGCGCCAAAATCCGCGTTCCAATATGAAAAATGTTTTACATCCCCAACATAATTATTTCCGTTTTTTACAGCGGTACCTTCCTCTTTCCATAATCCCGTTTGCTCATCAATATACCACAGGCTAATTGTGGAAGGCGCTGATGATTGTGAAGAAGATGGAATTGCAATAGTAAGTTTAGCGGTATTATTTTTTGCTATTTGTAATGGTTCGGCAGACGGTGATTCAAGCTCAACGGCCAACATGCCATAAGATACCAACGAAACACGTTTATTGTTTTTATCATCCGCCATAAAAGAACCGGGTATGGTTTCGTTTATATCCGGCGATGTGGGATCAATATAATGTGCGTAAACATTGATGGCGCCATCATAAGGGCTTCCATCAATCTTCTTAACTATTCCTTTTGCAGGAAGCGAAATTTTCGAGCCGTTAGTTAGCGTGATGTCGCCGCCACCGGCTGCTGACACGGAGCCACTCAACGTTTTCTTTAAAAGCTTTATTGCTACTTGATTAACTCCGGAGACAGCCCCGAAAGTGCGGTAAGCTTTGAAGTAGCCTGGTTTTTCAGCGATAACCAACGATGCATTTTTATCTAATGCCGCATCGGCGATCCTAAAATATCCATGATCATTTGTTACAGAAGTTTTTTCGCCAACTCTTATTTGCACACCAGCGGCGGCTTGTTCATTTTCATCATAAATATTTCCCTGGAGCGTTGCGGTAATGGGCGCTGAGATATTGTTATTCGTGTTGCTACCGCCAAAATTAGTTGAGCTCAGTTCTTTTTGACAGTTAAAAAATAATGCTGAAATCAATATAATTATTAAAGCAAAATATATGCGTTTCATAAAATGTCGTTTATGACATATACTGTTGCCTGTTTGAAAAGGTTGGTAAACAGTGATCAATTTTTATTTCTCACCCCCTCAATAAATTTTTCGATCGCTTTTCTAATTTCAGTTGTAGTACTGTGATGATTATTAACCAGCGTAGAAAAAATGAGCAGCTTGTTTTTTTGGGTATATAAAAATCCACTCAGAGCCACCACTCCTGAAAGAGTGCCGGTTTTTGCATAGATGAAGCCGCTATCAGTCTTGTAGTAATTTGAAATAGTGCCTGAGCCACCTGTCGCTAAAATGTTTTTTATACGATCCATTCCAAATTCATTTTTCATTTTGTTCAGTATGTTGACAAAATCCAGCGGTGAAAAAAGATTGTAGTGGCTAAGTCCTGAACCGTCCACCCAATGAGGCTTTTGTGGCAGATCGGCGAAATCAGTTTTTAACAACATATCAATGATCTTTGCATCATTCATTACACCTAATAATTTATCGCTCACCATCAATAAGGTTTGTTCTGCAAAAAAATTATCACTGCGGTGCATCAGCGGTTTCAGCATTGAGTCTGTTGGCTGAGAATACATGACCTTCTTTCCTGC
>JBDSGZ010000019.1:0-7286 GCA_039918735.1 Ginsengibacter sp. | reverse complement strand
AATAGACCAAATATCGTTATCAATTGCAAGAACTTTTGCTGCCCCACATTTCTCGGCAAGGATAGCCAATACACCAGTCCCGGTTCCAAAGTCAATGACTGTTTTATTGGTGAATTGGATCGCTTCCATTTGTTCCACCATTAAAAATGTGGTCGCATGATGCCCGGTCCCAAAACTCATCTTTGGTGTTATCACAATTTCATGCGTCACATTTTTCAGCGGTTCATGGAAGGATGCGCGAATACCAGCGAATGAATTGATACATACAGGCTGGAAGCCGCTCTCCCACTCTTCGTTCCAGTTCTGTTCTATCAACACCTCAGTTGAATATTGGCTGCCCGGACCCAATAACTCATGTATTTTTTTTTCTGAAAAGTCTGCCTCATTTATATAGGCATTTAATAAAATTTCATGACGAGTTGCATTGACGCCTTCTTCATCAAAGGCGTAAAATCCAATCTCAGACAAGTTTGCGACAAGAATTTCCGCTTCACCTGAAGAACTTAATTGAAAGGATACTTTTATAAATTTTTTCATAAAAAAAAGCTTGCATTATCTGCAAGCTCCGTCGTTAGTTATTACTTTATATCACGAGCGCTGTCTCTGGTCTGGATTGTTATTTTCAGGTTTCGGTAGAAGTGCTTTACGGCTCAGTTTGAACTTTCCGGACTTAGGGTCCACTCCTATCAATTTAATTTTCACTTTATCCCCTTCATTCAATACTCCATCCATGGTTTCAAGTCTCTTCCACATAATTTCGGAAATGTGAAGAAGCCCTTGTTTACCTGGTAAGAACTCAACGAATGCGCCGAACTCCTTGATACCCTTTACGGTTCCTTCATAAACATCACCAACTTCCGGAACCATCACGATACTTTTTACCCATGCTACAGCCTGGTCAAGGCTCTCTTTATTTGCAGAGAAAATACTTACCTCTCCGGTCTTTCCTACTTCAGTAATATTCACTGTTGCACCGGTAGTCTTTTGGATTTCCTGGATAATTTTTCCTCCAGGCCCAATAACTGCCCCAATAAATTCCGAATCGATTATGAGCTTTTCCATTCTCGGTGCATGAGGCTTCACATCTGGCCTGTGTTCCGGAATGCATGCATACATCGCATCAAGAATGTGAAGCCGGCCCTTCCTCGCTTGCGCAAGAGCTTTCCTCATCACATCCATACTTAAGCCATCAACTTTGATGTCCATCTGAACTCCGCATATTCCTTCCCTGGTACCTGTAACTTTAAAATCCATATCTCCTAAATGATCTTCATCTCCAAGGATATCCGAGAGGACCGCGAAATCACCACCTTTTGAAATTAATCCCATCGCTATACCACCTACGTGTTTCTTAAACGGCACACCCGCATCCATTAGGGCTAGCGAACCGGCACAAACAGTGGCCATTGACGAAGAGCCATTGCTTTCAAGAATATCACTTACAATTCTCACCGTATATGGGTAATCACTTCCTGGCATTATTTGCTTAAGGGAACGCATTGCAAGGTTCCCATGCCCAACTTCCCGGCGTCCTACACCTCTCATCATTTTTACTTCGCCTGTCGAAAAAGGTGGAAAATTATAATGGAGAATAAACTTGGAATAATCACTGGTAGCTGCACTCTCCACCAAAAGTTCATCAAGAGGAGTTCCGAGGGTTACAGTGGTGAGAGATTGAGTTTCGCCTCTGGTAAATAAAGCTGACCCATGCGGTGAAGGAAGGTAATTCGCTTCCATGGTCAGTGGCCGAATCTCTTCTACACCTCTTCCATCCAATCTTTTTTGATCCTGTAGAATCATATCCCGAACAACATGATATTGCAACTCACCAAAATAATGTTTTATCAGCGGCTTGTCTTCTTCAGGAAGTTCCTCTCCGAGGTAATTTTTCGTTTCTTCTAAAAGTGTTGCGAACGCGTCAGACCTTTCATTTTTAGCAGTCGCTGATGAAGAGATCGCGTACATTTTATCTTTTGCGAAAGCAATAATTTTTTTATCCAGTTCTTCATTGCGATAAGGTTTTGTATAATCCCGCTTCTCCTTTGCCCCGACCTTTTCTCTAAGTTCCCTTTGAGCATTCACTTGCAACTTTATTGCATTATGAGCTACTTCTATCGCATTGATGAGGTCTTCTTCCTGGCATTCTTTAGCCTGTCCTTCTACCATCATTATATTGCGATCGGTTGCGGCTACAAGAAAGTCCATTTCGGCCTCAGCAAGCTCGCTTCGCGTAGGATTCACTACCATTTCGCCATTCACTTTACCCACCCTTACTTCAGAAATTATTTCCTGTATGGGAATATCAGAAACGGCTAGAGCCGCAGATGCAGCAAGACAAGCCATTGCATCAGGCATCACTTCCGGATCACTGGAAACTAAAGAAACAAGCACCTGTACTTCGCACAAGTAATCATCAGGAAAAAGCGGCCTTAACGCACGATCAATAAGTCTCGATGTTAAAACTTCATAATCGTTAAGCCTCGCTTCTCTTTTGAAAAATGATCCGGGGATACGACCTGCTGATGCAAATTTTTCCTGGTAATCAACTGTGAGGGGGAAAAAAGACTGTCCCACTTTGGGTTCTTTGTTTGCCACTACAGTTGCAAGTATCACGCAGTCGCCAAGACGGACAGTAACTGCCCCATCTGCCTGCCTGGCAAGTTTACCTGTTTCAATTGTGACCATTCGGCCACCGCCAATATCGAAGGTTACCGAAATTGGATTTGGAGTCGTCATATATTTATTTTCATGAGTATTTAAAAAAGTATTCCCAACCGTGAAAATCAGTTGGGAATAGCTAAAGATATAATCGTAACGTATTTATTTACGAAGTCCTAACTTCTCTATCAATGCCCGGTAGCCGGATAGATTATGCTTGCTCAGGTAAGTTAGCAGGCTTTTTCTTTTACCAACCATTTGCATCAGGCCCCGTTGAGTACTAAAATCTTTTTTGTTAGTTTTAAGATGGTTGGAAATGTGATTGATGTTATCCGTAAGCAATGCAACCTGTGCTTGAATTGAGCCTGTATTCTTGCTATCTCCACCATATTCAGCGAAAGCATTGGACTTTTTTTCAGATGTTAAATAAGACATTTGTTCGAGTAAATTTATATTTTGGCTGCGAAGGTAATAATTAAATTTAAATAATGAATCGATTGAAAAAGCTACGATGCAAAAATTACGTAATTACTGTCAGCCTGGTAAATAATCATAGCCCCAGCCACTATCCACGCAACGCAGTTGAAACCAGCCAAAAAGGCTCAAATGGATGCAAGCAGACGTCCAGGTGCAATTTAGATGACAAAAGTATGAGCGAATGTATTTGTGTCGTATAAAAAGCCTCTTAGGGAAAAGATATCATTATCTGAGAAATTCGATTTTTGGGGAAGGTTGCAAGTATTAAATTTTATATTTGATTTTTTTGAAATGACTATCTGCTTTACCGTTACAAACGATCTTTCCTACGACCAGCGAATGATTCGTATTTGTTCATCCTTAATCAAAGCAGGATACCGGGTTGAATTGATCGGAAGGAAGCTGAAGAAGTCTGTTCCTCTCAGCCAGCAACCGTTTCGCCAAAAAAGGATTTCCTGCGTTTTTGAAAAAGGCAAATTTTTTTATGCCGAATTCAATATCCGTCTTTTCTTTTATCTTTTGTTTAAAAGATCTTCATGCTTCTGCGCCATAGACCTGGACACGATTTTACCAGTTCTTCTTTGTAGTAAGATCAGGAGAATAAAAAGGGTTTACGATGCACACGAACTTTTTTGTGAAATGAAAGAAATTGTTTCGCGACCTAAAATTTACAACGCGTGGAAAAGAATAGAAAAGTTTTCGGTCCCAAAGTTTCCAAACGGCTACACCGTAAACCGGCAGACCGCAGGAGAATTTAAAAACATGTACGGCGTTGACTACGGCATTATAAGAAGTATCGCTTTCAAAAAGCACTATTCACCGGCTAAAAAAGATGAAACTTTTATTCTTTACCAGGGAGCAGTAAACGAAGGACGAAGTTTTGAAACGCTAATTCCGGCCATGCATTTGGTGAATGCAACCCTGGTCATAGCAGGCGAAGGAAATTTTTATGAACAAGCAAAACTACTGGTAAGTGATAACATTTTAGATGATAAAATTATTTTCAAAGGATACATGGACCCGGCAGTACTCAATGAGTTTACCATAGAAGCAACCATAGGTTTAACGCTCTTCGATGACCAGGGACTAAGTAATTACTATTCGCTGGCGAATAGATTTTTTGACTACATACAAGCTTGCGTTCCGCAGCTCTGCGTGAATTATCCGGCATACGAAGAAATTAATAAAGAGTTTGAAGTGGCGCTTTTGATTGACGATCTTTCTTCCGCTAATATTGCAAAACAATTAAACCTCCTGCTTGAGGACAAAGAACTGTATGATCGTTTGAAGGAAAACTGTCTTGATGCACGGGAGGTATACAATTGGCAAAACGAAGAAAAAAAATTAATCGAGTTCTATCGAAAACTTTCGGTCTAAAAATTTGTTCTCTTTACTATCTGTTATTCAAATAATCCAAAAAAAAATCTCAAATAGATCCTCGCGTTCTCCATATTGTTTGTCACGATGTACCCTACCCGCCAGACTTTGGTGGAGTCTATGATCTTTTTTACAAGATTAAAACACTCTATGAAGATGGAGTGACTATCCATTTGCACTGCTTTGAATATGGTCGGGGACGGCAGCCTGAATTGGAAAAATTTTGTAAAACAGTAAGCTACTACCAACGCGAAAATTTCTTTGAAAGCTTTCAATTTTCACTACCGCACATCGTGAGCTCCAGAGCGAATAAAAAGCTTCTTGAAAATCTTCTCAAAAACGATTTCCCCATTTTGCTGGAAGGTATTCATTGCACTTATTACCTGTTTAACGACGCACTCAAAAACAGGAGAGTAACCGTTCGTCTTCACAATGTTGAGTACGAGTATTACAAACAGCTAGCTAAGTCTGCAAAGAATCTTTTTAAGAAACTTTACTTCCTTAGAGAAAGTAAACTGTTGGAGAGCTATGAGAAATCGATCGCAAATAAGGCAGGCTTTCTAACGGTAAGCGAAAAAGATAAAATAACTTATGAAAAAAGAATGCAGGCTGAAGATGTAAAATTTCTCCCGGTCTTTTTGCCCTTCAATAAAATTTCGTCGGAGACCGGCAATGGCAGTTTTTGTTTATACCACGGAAATCTTTCGGTGAGCGAAAATGAAAAAGCAGTGCTGTGGCTGCTTGACAATGTTTTTAATGTTGTTTCAATTCCTTTTGTCATCGCTGGAAAAAATCCTTCAAAACGACTGGAGCATATAGTTCATCAAAATAAAAACACTTGTCTTATCAGCAATCCTTCGGTCGCCGAAATGAATGACCTTATACAAAAAGCACACATTCATATTCTTCCGTCCTTCAACAACACGGGAGTTAAAATAAAACTTCTAAATGCTCTTTTTATGGGACGTTTTGTCATTACTAATGACAATGCCATAGAAGGAACAGGTTTGGATCATCTTTGTAAAATAGCCAATACGCCAGGAGAATATCAAACGGCATTGCCGAAATTATTTGAACAGGCTTTTACGGAAAACGAAATATTAGCAAGAGAAAAAACTCTACTTTCCTTGTATAACAACAAGACAAACGCCCATCAACTTATGCAATGGATATGCTAGCGTTGTCCCACACTTTACCTCTCTCGGTTTTTATGGTACGTGCAGGAAATTTTGCAATTACAGGATAGTCGTGAGTGGCCATAACGATTGCTGTTCCGTAATCACGACTAATATGAAATAGTAGTTGCATAATTTCGTCAGACGTTTCGGGATCAAGGTTCCCTGTAGGTTCATCTGCAAGAATAAGTCTTGGAGAATTCAGCAAAGCACGTGCGATGTCCACTCTCTGCTGTTCGCCGCCACTTAGCTCAAATGGCATTTTAAATCCCTTTGTTTTCAAACCAACTTTGTCCAGCACATCGGCAATTTTTTCGTCCATGAGTTTGTGATCCTTCCAGCCAGTTGCCTTCAAAACAAATTTCAGATTCTCATTCACATTGCGATCTGTAAGTAATTGAAATTCCTGGAAAACCACTCCAAGGTTGCGCCGCAAATAAGGAACTTTTTTCCAATCGAGAGATTGAAGTTCATATCCAACCACCCTACCTTCTCCTTCTCCTTCTCTTAGCCGAATATCTCCGTACAAAGCTTTCAGCAGGCTCGACTTCCCCGTTCCAGTTTTCCCTACCAGGTACACAAACTCTCCACGACTTACGGTGATGTTTACATCTTCTAAGATGAGCGAATCACCCTGGTAAATATTTGCTTTTTGTAACTCTATAATGTATTCTGGCATGATTGATTTTTCTACGAAATCTAATTAACGAAGATTAAAAACCACGGCAAAGTTAATTGTATAATTATATATCATCTATAACAATCGATCCGGAAGTGTTAAAATAAATTTTTCTCTAAACTAAAAAAATAGTTGTTAAACTAAATAATTAGTTTAGTTTTGTTTCCAGGTTAAAAATTAAAAGACAATGAAGACATTAACCAAAGCCGAAGAACAGATAATGCAGGTGATATGGAAACTCGACAAAGCGTTTCTCAGGGAGATCATCAATGAACTTCCAAATCCGAAACCACACCAAAATACCGTGGCAACAATTTTAAAAATTTTAGTTGAAAAAAATTTTGTTGGAATCAATGTATTCGGACGAAGTCATCAATATTATTCATTAGTAAATAAAGATTCATACTCGAAAGGCAGCATGAAATCGCTAGTGAAAAAATATTTCGAAGGTTCGTTTACCAACGCAGTTTCATCGATGGTAAAAGAAAATAACATCAGCATTGCAGATTTGGAATTGCTATTAAAACAATTGAAAAAGGAAAAATAAAAGTAACCATGATCACACTTGCCTGGTACTTACTGAAAGTTATAGCCTGTTCCGGAATCTTATGCGGATACTATTTCCTGGCGCTCAGGAATAAAGTTTTTCACCGTTGGAACCGCTTCTACCTGCTTGCATCAATTGTGTTATCGCTGGCAATCCCAATGATGAAGTTTAATATTTTAAGAAATACTGATCAAGGTAAAGGAACGGTTGTGAACTTGCTGCAAACTGTTAACAGTGGTAACGAGATCATTATTGAATACAGCAGGAGCAGCGGATTGCATTTCAATTCAGAAAACCTGGTATTGGTTACCTATATAGCACTGACATTGCTTTTCCTGTCAATTTTTATTTTTTCTCTTTATAGAATTTTTCA
>JBDSGZ010000018.1:0-21672 GCA_039918735.1 Ginsengibacter sp. | reverse complement strand
TTCAGTTATCCACTCCCAACTGATCAAAGAACATTGAAAATTTGCTCCTTGGCTTTTTCAAGGTCATCCTTCATGCGCACGACACACTTTTGGATATCGGCATCGTATGCTTTGGAACCTGTTGTGTTTATTTCCCTTCCGATCTCCTGGAGCACGAAAGAAAGTTTCTTCCCTTTCATCTCATCATCATCATCATCCATAATACTCATGAAATACTGGCAATGATTTGTAAGACGCACCTGCTCTTCCCTGATGTCAATTTTTTCGATGTAGTAGATGAGCTCCTGCTCCATTCTGTTTACATCATAATTTTCTTTGCCGACATTTTCTTCCAACAATTGAATGAGTTCCGATTTCATCCTCACTTTTCTTTGTGGCTCAAGCTTCAATATTTCATCCTCAAGTGCATTTATATTTTTAATCCTGAGGCGCAGTTCTTTGTCGATGGATTTTCCTTCTTCACTCCGGTGATGGTTTAATTCTCTCAATGCTTCTTCAACAACTTTTTTTAATTCTTCCCAGTCATTCTCTTCAAGAATTTCATTACTTGGAGAAACAACTTCAGGTAAACGGAGTAATGCACTCAATACAGAATTAGTATCGATTGCCAATTCCTTTGCAAGATCATTGATCTGGTTGAAGTATGCTTTTATCAGGTCTGTATTAATAACAACAGGTTTTGATGCGCCATTTTGTTTTATTATGATAAGGCATTCAACAGTGCCACGGCCTAATCTTTCCTGTAGCAAATTGCGAATATCAAATTCATAGGATTTCAGCAATGGCGGAATCTTTAAGTTTACTTCAAACTGCTTTCCGTTTAACGACTTCAACTCAACCAAAAATGTTTTGTCTTTTACAGTTTGTTCAGCTCTTCCAAATCCTGTCATTGATTTTAACATGTGCTATTGTGTTTTTTTAATTTGAAGCAAGTTATACAATTCCCCTTGAGATAAGATTTTCATTTCTCCCGGTTTCAATGCGTCGAGTGTCACATTTTGAATGCGGTGCCGGATGAGCCTGAGTGTCGGGTATCCAACTTTTGCTGTCATCTTTCTTACCTGCCTGTTCTTGCCTTCGGTCAATACTATGCTCAACCAGCTCGTAGGAATATTTGCTCTGAACCTTATCGACGGAATTCTTTCGGAAACACCAGGAGGCTCTGTAAATATTTTTGCTTTGCATGGTTTGGTCTTGTAGAGGATACCATTGATATTTATCTCCACGCCATTTTCCAAATCGGCAATTGCTTGTTGATTCAACAAAGTTTCTACCTGCACCCAATATTCTCTTTCATGCTCATGTCGTGGATTCAGTAAAATATCATTCAGCTTTTTATCATCAGTGAGCAGCAGCAAACCTTCGCTGTCATAGTCAAGTCGTCCCACAGGATATACATTTTTAGGAACGTCAAAAAAGTCTTTTAATGTTTTCTTTCCTTCTTGCGAAGTGAACTGCGAAAGCACATTGAAAGGTTTATGAACAACAAAGTATTTACTCAACAAAAGAAATTTTTATAGAAAAAGTTTTATGCGATCGGATAAAAAAAGTGGTCTGAAAATAATAAAGCCCGTCTTTAAATGCACGGGCTTTGTTATATGGATGGGTTAGTAAGTACAGGAAATAAATTTCCTTACACAATATTAAAAATAAATTCTCCTAACAAGAAAATTTTTTAGAACTATTTTATCAACATTCTAAAATCAGTTGTGGATAAGGCCAGCGGATTCCCGGAAAAAATTTTCCGTTTTGCAACTTCATTTCATTAATCAAAAACTTTTTTTAGACAAAAAAGATCACTTCATTAATCAAAAAAATATTTTTGGTTTGTTTAAATAATTTTGATGAGAGTCTGTGTTAGAGGATGCTTCAAGACAGCATCAAACTATTCCACAAAAAAATAAAATCCCCAAATTATAAAAAAGGTTCGCTGTTACTTTCGAACTTTATTCCTTCAAAAATTTCATGGAGTGATAGCATCGATAGCCAATCTCTATCTTTGATCATAAAAAAAAATTTATGAAATTTCCTTCACCGGTTTCCGCGAATTGGTTAGCAGAGTTCATCGATGCAGAAATCTCGGGCAATCAAAACTCTTCGGCCACAGGAATCAATGAGATACACCAGGTGACTAAAGGAGACATTGTTTTTGTTGATCATCCAAAATATTATGAAACCTGTATCAACAGCGCTGCATCTTTTATCATCATCGATAAAAATACTTCCGCACCTGAAGGCAAAACGTTGTTGATTGTCGACGATCCTTTCGAAGCGTATTCAAAAATTGTAACTCATTTTCGTCCGTTCGATCCTTCATTTAAAATGATCAGCGAGTCGGCCGTCGTTGGAAAGAACACGGTCATCATGCCGAATGTTTTTATCGGAAATGATGTAAGCATCGGGGAAGGTTGCATCGTCCATCCAAACGTTTCGATTTATGATTATACAGTCATTGGCAACAATGTAGAAATACATTCCGGAAGTGTTGTTGGCTCCGACGCATTTTATATGAATTCAAAAAAGAACAGGAATGTACATTATAAAAAAATGCCAAGTTGTGGAAACGTAATAATTGAAGATGATGTAGAAGTGGGTGCCAATTGTACCATCGATCGCGGAGTAAGTGACTCCACAAAAATTGGAAGAGGAACGAAGCTCGATAATTTGGTGCATGTCGGCCATGAAGTGATCATTGGGAAAAACTGTCTTATTGCTGCGCAGGTTGGTATTGCCGGTGGAACCATTTTAGAAGATGGTGTAATTCTCTGGGGACAGGTAGGAGTTAATAAAACAATAACCATTGGGGAAAATGCAATCGTAATGGGTCAATCAGGAATTACGTCTAGCATCGAAGGAAACAAAATGTATTGGGGAACACCCATCCAGGAATTTTATAGTAAAAGAAAAGAGCTTGTATTAATTAAGCGGCTACCTGAAATATGGAACAAGGTAAAGGGGTTAACTAACAAAGAGTAAAAGCAATAAAAGAAAAGCCTTCATCCGGATTAGAAGATCATTCCGGAACATAATCGTAAGGAAGCATATCACCAATTTTTTTAAACCCTAAATATCCGTTTGTGGTAATGTCTGTTTGATCATAATAATATCCATTCTGTTCAATCACAATAGGCTCTCCCGGTGTAAAAAGTAACGACGATACCTGGACAATTTTGTTTGCAGTCTGATCGAAATTTAAATAAGCCTGCTCTGGTTTATCCTTGTTATAAATCACAATGAGCGTCGGCTGATTGGGCATGAACTCAACTGTATTCGTACTATCATCTTTCTGATAATTAAGAGCACCATAAAGATTTTGCAGGGGAATAGAAGCTTCCTCATTTTTATTAGGTACGATGAACTGCAGTTCAAAACCTTTCTCGTCCAGCGTTTGATTGTAGAGACTTCTCATAAACTGCAACATAGATCCCCGATAAGCGATCTGTCGGTTCTTCTCCCACATCTCATGTTGTTCTGGCGTTCCCTGTAGTTCTTCAAAAAGAGGATAGCCGATAAAAAGATTTGCATTTGTCCCATATTCATAGGTAAACGAATCGATAGCAAATTTCAATGTATAACCCAAAGCAAAGTTTTCGACGGTGAGTGGCTCAGAAGCAAGCACTTTCAGCCGGTTTCGTTTTTTACTAAAATAAAAATGAAGCGCTCCTGGATTTCTTATAATCGTTTGGCTTGCAAACTTCGTTTGACCTACAAAGTTGTGAGTAAAAAAAACTCCATACTTCTGCCATCCATCTTTCACTTCATTGCTGATTGCCACCGACACTTCTTCCAACGATTTTTGTTGTGGTGACATTTCAATGAGAAGGTTTTCATTCTCAGGATTACTATTGCTGATGCGAACAGATTCTGTTTCGTAGCCAGTAAAAGTGACAACAAGAGAGTAGCCACCAACGGGTAATTTTATTGTAAAATTTCCATCTGCATCCGATGCCACTCCGAAGGTGGTGTTCTGTGCAAACACCGATGCAGCTTGTAATGGCAACTTACTTTGTTTATCAGCCACCTTACCTTTTACTGTGAAATAAGACTGCTGTGCATTAGCTGTTGCAGCGTGAAGGACTGTTAAAATAAAAAACGCGATAGATACAGCAGCAAAGTTTTTGACGAAATGAATCAGTCTGCATGAAATAGAGGAGGCAAAGGTTTTTATCATAGAAAGATTTGAATTGGGAGGTTACGTGAGGTGATACTTTTCTTTAAGAATAGAGCAAGTGTAATTAATTGACTCTTCAATTGGTATAAAACGAAAACCTGGCAATGTATTTAAAATTTTACTATTGTCGAAATAAACCCTGGTCATTCCTGTCTTCGCCGTTTCTTTTGTGAGCAACGATTTCTTTCCTGTCAACGCGGTTTTCAAAGCTTCAATACGCCAGATAATTTCTGTCATAAAGGTTGTTACTTTTCGATGAGGAGGCTTTTTATTAAAACTTTTTGCGATTGATGTGAACACTTCCCTGTAAGATAGATTTTCAGCATTTAAAATAAAACGTTCATTGTTTATTTCTGTGTTCATTAACAAAATCATAATTCGCGCCACATCTCTTACATCGATAAATCCGCCTCCACCTTCCGTGTACCAGGGAAACTCATTATACGCAGATTTAAAAATTGCCGAAGATCCAGTATCCCAATTGCTGCTACCTCCCAGGATAAGCGAAGGACTAACGATCACCGCTTCAAGGCCCTCCCCAATTCCTCTCCATACTTCAATCTCTCCCATATACTTTGATTTGCCGTAAATACTATTTCTGGTTTCCTCAGTCCAATTCATGGCTTCTGTGATCACCGCATTATTACGGATACGTCCCAACGCTGAAACGGAACTCACGTGCACTAATCTTTTTACTCCGGCATCAAGGCATGCATTAACAACGTTGGCCGTTCCCTCAATATTTAATTTAAAGAGTCTAAATTTTTCCTTTTTCTCAAATGAAACAAGAGCCGCGCAATGATATACCTGTGTGATCCTTTGCATGATTGCCCCTAACGTTTCCACATCAAGAATATCGCACTGTTCAATATGTAAATTCGGATCATTAATTTCTACCGGCGTGGAATGATAAAGAGCTGTTACGTCGTATCCCTGCTCTAACAATTGTCTGGTCAACTCTGCACCAACAAGACCTGCTGCTCCCGTTACCAGGATCTTTTGTTGTTTGCCGGGAAAATTATTCATGAGTGCTTGGGTTGATTTTATTTTTGGAAGGACTCACGCAAATATCTTTCTATTCATAAAGAATATTCAGAGTTATAAAAACCGTTGCCGGTATTTCTCCCTAAATTTTAATTTGCCACTTTTTGTTGTTGAAGGATTGAGGCTTAAAACGTTCCGCCCTGACGAACGCATCGTAGAGCTTTTTGGAAACCGAAAGATTAATATCGAAGAACAGATTTATCCAGATCAAATAGAATCGTCTTAAAGTCCGCTTTGTGCTGAAACCTGCGCAACACCACAGAACGATCTATACAGCACTCCTGAACTGCTTCAAAAATCGCAAATCATTTTCGCTGAAAAGTCTTAAATCCCTGATCTGGTATTTCAGCATCGTAATTCTTTCGATGCCCATTCCAAAAGCAAAACCGGAATATTTTTCCGGATCAATCCCACAATTTGTCAACACCTTCGGATGCACCATTCCACATCCCAATATCTCAACCCAACCGGTATGTTTACAAACGTTACAACCCTTTCCACCGCAAATGAGGCAAGTGATATCCATCTCTGCACTCGGCTCAGTAAAAGGAAAATAGGAAGGCCGGAACCGGATATTGATGTCCTTGTCAAACATCTCCCTTACAAAAAAATAAAGCGTTTGTTTGAGATCTGCGAAAGAGACATCTTCCGCTATATATAAACCTTCCACCTGGTGAAAAAAACAATGAGCACGAGCGCTGACTGTTTCGTTGCGATATACTCGTCCGGGGCAAATAATTCTTATAGGCAGAATGCCTTTTTCCATTTCTCTTATCTGAACATTACTGGTGTGAGTTCGCAACATCCAGTCTGGATTTTGAGAAACGTAAAATGTATCCTGCATATCCCTTGCCGGATGATCTTCAGGTAAATTAAGTGCGGTAAAATTATGCCAGTCATCTTCTACTTCGGGACCTTCTGCTACCGCAAATCCCAGCCTTTGAAAAATTGAAACGATCCTGTTTCGAACGATGCTTATCGGGTGCCGGCTTCCAACCGCTAATGAATCTCCCGGCAATGTAATATCGATTGAACTTTCAGCCACAGGCTTTGCATGACCTGAAGTTGATTTTAATTCTTCGTATTTATTTTCGGCAAACAATTTCAGATCGTTTAACAATTTTCCCATTTCCCGCCTGTCTGCCGAAGCAACGTTCTTCATTTCAGCCATCAGCGTTTTCAAGGCACCTTTACTACCCAAAAATTTAATCCGAAAGGCTTCTGCCTGATCCGGTTCGGTTGAAGAAAAGCTCTCCATTTCCTTTCTTGAATTTTCTACAGCCTGCGTCAAATTTTCCATGCAGCAAAAGTAGTAGAAGAATTGTTTATGGATTACAAAAAAGAATACCGGTCAACTTCCAATTTTAAATGTGGTATTTATCTTTTAGGTTTGTCAGAAAAATATGACCGACCTGCATGAATTCCTGTCACCGATAAATATTTCCATTTTAAATGATGACCGATCTTATAACGACAGGCAATTTGCAAATACCATCAAAGTAAAAGTTTATGAAGATCAGCTTCCTGACCTGGAAGGAATTGAAATCGTGATCGTGGGAATGAATGAGTTTCGCGGCAGCGGAATTAAGAATGGCCCTGACGCCGCCAATGCCATAAGAAAGCAACTTTACAAATTATATAACTGGCACCCGGATGTTTCAATCGCAGACATTGGCAATATTATTTGCGGCTCATCTGTCAATGATAGTTATGCGGCTATAAAGATCGTAGCCAAAGAATTATTACAGCAGGGTAAAACAATGGTGCTCCTCGGGGGAAGTCATGATTTGACTCTCGGGCAATATTTCGCCTATAAAGATTCAAATCAATTAATTGAAGCGACGGTGGTGGATGCGGGTATTGATCTCATGAGCGATTCATATCAACGGACCGACAATTTTTTATTGGAAATGCTTACGTCAGAACCGAATGTCGTGAAACATTATAACCACATCGGGTTTCAAAGTTATTTTGTTCATCCGGATATGCTCGAGACAATGGACAAGCTTCGTTTCGATTGCTATCGCGTGGGTATCGCAAAAGAACGTTTGGAAGAAATGGAACCTGTACTGAGAAATTCGAACCTGCTCAGTTTTGATATTTCTGCTATAAGACACAGTGATGCCCCTGCGAGCAAATGCAGCCCTAATGGGTTCACCGGTGAAGAAGCCTGTAACCTTCTCCGTTATGCAGGACTCAGTCATTCCCTTTCTTCCCTGGGAATCTTCGGCTATAATCCAGACGATGATATTCAAAATCTCACTGCGATTCAAATAGCCCAAATGTTTTGGTACTACATTGACGGAAAAAGCAGGAGCAAACAGGAAGCGGATTTACAAGACAGAGCCAGCTTCAATGAGTTCCATACAGTTATTGCCGGAGTAGATACTATCTTTTTACAAAGCAAGAAAACTAGCCGGTGGTGGATGCAATTGCCGGATAAAAAATTTATCGCATGCAGTTACAACGATTATCTTTTTCCCAGCAACAATGAAATTCCTGAAAGATGGCTGAGAGCGCAGGAAAGAGATATTTGAAAACGCTTGAGTAAAGTCTATTTTAAATAATAGAAATCAAGTTTGCGGTTTACATTCCTGGAAATCTTCGTAGAGTTATCATGCTATAACAAGGTCTCTGGATTTGAACAGCAGATATGAGTTAAGAAATTAACGCCCAAACATTTTTTCCAGTTCTCCTTTTTTAAATTCAAGAAAAACAGGCTTACCATTAGGAGTCGTATTTGAAACTTCACATTCAAATAAATCTTCCACAAGCCTTTTTATTTCGGCAGGGTTAAGAGAAGTACCAGCCTTCACTGACTGCTGCCATGCAAGAGAGCGCAATAACTTTTCGCGTTTAGAAAAGGTCACGTCCATGCTGAAATGTTTGTATTGTTCCAGCATCTTTTCAATAGAAGCCTTTTCATTCCCATCAGGAACATCTGCAGGTGATCCCTGGATTAAAAAGGTGCCGTTGCCAAAAGGCTCGACCTGGTAACCGAGTAAAAAAAGATCAGGCAATAACTCCTGGAGTAACACAGCATCCGGGGCAGCCAGCTCCAAAGTTACAGGAAACAGGCTCCGCTGAATAGCCACTGGCTTATCTTTCAGCGCTCGTACGAAACGCTCATACAAAGTTCGTTCGTGAGCGTTTTGCTGATGGATAGCTATAAATCCATTTTCATTTTCAGCTAAAATAAAAGTGTTGTGTACCTGCAGCAGTTCAGCGGTTGACGGCCGTTTGTTTACCGTAGTGGGTGGAGTTTCTTTTACAAATGATTGATAGTTATTTGCCGGCTGTTTTCCTTCAACCGGTGCTGCATCAAAAGGATTTAGAAAAATATCTCTATTTTTTATTTCAGCATGCTCGTCCCAACCTTCGAGATCACTTTTATTGTTGATAAAATGAGCCTGGTTCTTTTGCGTAAAAGTTTTATACAACCCCGAAGAAGCTGCTACATCCCGCTTTTCCTGCGTGAATGGCTTACTGACGGCGTCCGTATGTTGGATGTTATTGTCAAGTTCGAAATCAAGGGTTGGGGTTACACTGTATTGTGCAAGCGCATGTTTAACGGCAGATTGAACGAATGCATAAATTATTTTTTCATCTTCAAATTTAATTTCCTGCTTTGTAGGATGAACATTTATGTCGAGCCTCGAGGGATCAAGATCAATAAACAAGGTGTACATCGGAAAGCTGTCTTTTGAAATCATATCGGCGAACGCGTTTACAACCGCATGATTCAGATAGGGACTTTTTATAAATCGGTTGTTTACAAAAAAGTATTGATCGCCTCTTGTTTTCTTTGAGATCTCAGGTTTCCCGACAAAGCCGTAGATGGTGAGGTAATCCGTTTCTTCTCTTACGTTGACGAGTTTCGAATTATAATTATTACCAAGGATCTGGATGATCCGTTGTTTCAACGAACCTTTTTCCAGGTGAAAAACTTCCTGCCCGTTAGAAGAAAGTGAGAAAAAGACTCCAGGGAAAGCTAGCGACACCCTGATGAATTCGTCAACGATATGTCTTAACTCTGAAGCATTACTTTTCAAAAAATTTCTCCGGGCCGGAACATTAAAGAACAAATTTTTCATAGAGATATTTGTTCCTTCATTTGTTGCCACCGGTTCCTGCGAGATAACAATGCTATTCTCAATTTCAATACAGGTGCCAACTGACTCTCCACTTTTTTTTGTCCTTAATTCAACTTGCGATACGCCGGCAATACTGGCGAGTGCCTCGCCACGGAAACCCATCGTTTTTATGTGGAAGAGATCATCGATGCTTTTTATTTTTGAAGTTGCATGACGCTCAAAGGCCATCCTGGCATCTGTTTCACTCATTCCCTTACCATTATCTATCACCTGTATCAAGGCTTTGCCCGCATCGTTTACAAAAAGCCGGATCTCCGAAGCGCATGCGTCCACGGCATTCTCCAGCAATTCCTTCACGGCACTGGCTGGCCGCTGAATTACCTCTCCTGCGGCGATCTGGTTTGCTATGTTTTCAGGCAATAAATTAATAATATCCGACAACTCTTCCTGTTTTGATACGGGTAAAATTAACGATTATAAAACGGGAAGAAAACAGATTTAGCAGGTTAGATTGTGAGCAAAAAAAACATATTGTTTAACTTGTGACACTTACATCATTCAAATCCTTTTTACATGTGCAGGCGTTTAATTGCTTTTATCTTAATTACTTTTCTACACCTCACGTCTATTGCACAGGTGAACCATGGTCCAGCCGCTCAGCATTGGGCTGATAGCGTTTTTAATACTTTGTCTGATGATGAAAGAATCACGCAATTAATGGTGTTGCGGGAAAGTGAGATCACCAAAGATGGAGTTGTTATTTACGATTCGGCAATAACAGCCGCAATAAAAGAATACAATATCGGGGGAATCGTTCTCTTCCAGGGAAACCCTGTAGTGCAAGCCAATTTTATTAACTCTTTTCAATCAATCGCAAAAACACCTCTGATGGTTTGCATCGATGGTGAATGGGGATTGGGTATGCGCATGGATAGTGTGATTCCTCTTAACCACCCAATGATGCTTGGCGCTGTTCAAAATCCAGGAATCATATATAATTATGGAAAATTAATTGGAGAACAATGCAAGCGGATGGGCATACAGGTAAATTTTGCGCCGGTAGTTGACATCAATAATAATCCCGAAAACCCGGTAATTAATGATCGTTCATTTGGCGAAAATAAATACCACGTCGCCAACTACGGAATTGCCTACATGCAGGGCCTTCAAAGCCAGGGAGTACTGGCATGCGCAAAACACTTTCCGGGGCACGGCGATGTTGCCGTTGATTCACATCTTGATCTACCGGTCATTAACAAAACAATGGAACAGTTGGATTCGCTGGAATTATACCCCTTCAGAAAAATGTTTGATGCCGGTGTTGGAAGTGTAATGATTGCACATCTTTATATACCGGCGATTGATTCAACCGCTAACACTGCTACATCGCTTTCTAAAAATAATGTTACAGGATTATTGAGGAATAAACTTCATTACGATGGCTTGACTTTCACCGATGCACTCGGAATGCAGGGTGTCGCAAAATATTTTCCTCCTGGTGAAATCGCCGCTCAATCACTGATAGCAGGGAATGACATGCTTTGCCTTCCCACGGACATACCCGCTTCAATTGAAAAGATCAGGGAAGCAATAACCAATCAGAAACTAAGCTGGGAGGATATTTACAGTAAATGCAAAAAGGTGTTGCTTTATAAATATAAGTATGGTGTTGCGAATGTTACTCCGGTACAAACTGAAAATCTAACTGAAGATTTAAACCGTGGAGTGATCGAGATGAAAGAGAGAGTTGCGAAGAATGCAATCACCGTGTTGAGTAAAAATGATGGCAAGTTCTTCCCGCTTTCAAGACCAGGAAAAAATAAAAACGAAATCGCATACCTGGCTTTAGGAATTGATAGTGCAAATACTTTTGCTCAAAGAATGAAAAACGATTACGATGCGGACATTTTCTATTTTGATTACAAGGAAGATGCAGCCCGCATTGCATCAACCGTAGAACTTTTTAAGAATCGTTACAAATCAGTAATAATCGGTGTTCACAACTATGCCCGCTTTCCGGCAAATAATTTTGGAATAAGCTCCTTCGCTCTTGATCTCGTGAACCAGATCAGTCAAAACAATGAAACGATCATTTTTGATTTTGGCAATCCATACGCACTAAAGAATTTTTGCGATGTAGCCAATCTTGTTGCATGCTATGAGGATGATTCAACTACTCAAAACGTTGCTGCAGATTTATTAATGGGAAAAATAAAAGCGAAAGGAAGATTGCCAGTAACAGTTTGCGAAAAGTACACCTTCGGAAGTGGTATCGTAGATAACCATCTTATGCCCGTTGCAGATCCTGGTGACGTAGGACTAGATGCTTCTAAACTGGCGATCATTGATAGTATTGCGCAGGATGGAATAGCTGCGGGTGCAATGCCTGGCTGTGTGATACTCGCGGCGAGGAATGGGAAAATAGCTTTCGAAAAAGCGTATGGCACCTACAACTACGATGAGCCAGATCCGGTAACAGTAGAATCGATTTTTGATATGGCTTCCGTAACAAAAATTTGTGCGACTTTGATTTCCGTAATGAAACTTTATGATGAAGGAAAAATAAAATTAAATGGCACGCTTGGTGAATATCTGCCTTGGGTAAGAGGAACTCGTAAAGCAAATTTGAAAATACGTGATGTGCTCATGCACCAGGCTGGTCTCATCGCATTTATTCCTTTCTATAGAGAAACGATTGACCCTCTTACTCACCAACCGAAATCGTCAATCTATTCCAGCACTAAGACTGACAGCTTCAGCATTAATGTAGCACGAAACTTGTACATGCGAAATGATTGGGAAGACACGCTATACAAGCGCATTCTTACGAGCAGGCTTATTCCACGCGGCAAATATATTTACAGTGATAACGATTTTATTTTTCTTGGAAAAATAGTGGAAGCCATTTCAGGATTGAGTCTTGATAAATATGCAAACAAGAATTTTTATGAACCGATGGGACTTATCTCAACCGGGTTTAAGCCAATTGAACACTTTGACACTATGATGATCGCTCCAACGGAAAATGATTTGGAATTCAGGATGCAACATCTTCGCGGGGATGTACACGATCCCGGAGCTTCCATGTTTGGGGGAATCGCTGGTCATGCGGGATTGTTCAGCGATGTGGAAGGTATTGCCTCCATTTTCCAGATGTTATTGGATGGCGGCACATTTAAAGGCAAGCGTTATATCAACCAAAAAACGATCAAGCTTTTTACAGCCTATAACAGTTCTGTGAGCCGACGTGGACTTGGTTTTGACAAACCTGAAAAGGACAATGCGAAAAGTAAAGACCCGTATCCTTCGGCATTGGCATCACCGCTTGCTTTTGGACATACCGGCTACACCGGCACTTGTGTGTGGGCCGATCCAAAAACAAATATTATTTATGTATTTCTTAGTAACAGGGTGAACCCAAATGGTGGGGCAAATTTAAAATTGTCAAAAATGAGAATCCGTGGAAAAATACAAGATGCCATTTATAGTGCTCTAAAATAGTAGGTAATATTTATTTTTGTACACAACTATAGAATGATCAAAATACGATTCAAATAAGAAAAAATCTCGAACAATGGAATATCCTTATCAAATCAAAACGATTGAACAGTACAAAGAACAGTATGAAAAAAGTGTAAAAAATCCCGAGTCGTTTTGGAGCGGAATCGCAGAAAATTTTTTATGGAGAAAAAAATGGGATAAAGTTCTTGAGTGGAACTTCAAGGAACCCAAAGTCGAGTGGTTCAAGGGTGGTAAAATGAATGTGACTGAAAATTGCATCGACCGTCATCTTGAAACAATGGGCGAGAAACCCGCAATCATTTGGGAGCCTAACAATCCCGAAGAGAGAACAAGGGTTGTCACCTATAGAAGATTGCATAAAAGAGTTTGCCAGTTTGCGCAGGTACTTGTAAACAATGGTGTAAAAAAAGGGGATCGTGTTTGTATTTATATGGGGATGGTTCCGGAACTAGCATACGCAGTATTGGGCTGTGCACGAATTGGAGCTATTCACAGCGTTATTTTCGGAGGGTTTTCTGCACAAAGTATTGCAGACAGATTAGAAGATACGAAGTCAGAATTTATTGTAACGTGCGATGGTGCATATCGCGGGGGCAAAGACATTCCGCTTAAAAGTATTATTGATGATGCGCTCGTCGGAAACAAAACAGTTAAGAGAGTGATCGTTTACACGAGAACAAGAATCCCTGTATCCATGATAAAAGGAAGAGATGTTTGGTGGGAAGACGAGATGGATCATGCGCTTTCGCAAATAGAAAAAAACAATATTGTAACCTTTCCTGCCACGGAAATGGATGCGGAAGATCCACTGTTCATTTTATACACGTCAGGCTCCACCGGAAAACCAAAGGGAGTAGTCCATACCTGCGCGGGATATTTAATTTGGACTAATTACACTTTTGTAAACGTCTTTCAATACAAACCTGGCCAGGTATTTTTTTGTACAGCCGATATCGGCTGGATAACAGGACACAGTTACATTGTGTATGGACCGCTGAGTGCAGGCGCCACAAGTTTAATGTTTGAAGGAATACCAACCTGGCCTGATGCAGGGCGCTTCTGGGATATAGTAGACAAACACAAAGTAGATACTATTTATACTGCTCCGACTGCCATCAGGAGCCTGATGAGCTACGGCTTGAAGCCATTGGAAGGCAAAGATATGTCAACATTAAAAGTGCTTGGTTCGGTCGGGGAGCCCATTAACGAAGAAGCATGGCACTGGTACGACAAAAATATTGGCAAGGGGAGATGTCCAATTGTTGACACATGGTGGCAAACAGAGACAGCAGGCATTTTAATTTCTAACATCGCAGGAGTTACTCCTTCCAGGCCAAGCTGGGCTACACTTCCACTGCCTGGTGTACAGCCGGTATTGGTTGACGACGAAGGAAAAGAAGTCACCGAACATGATGAGAACGGTTTCATGAAAGGCAATTTGTGTATGAAAGCGCCATGGCCAGGAATTTTAAGAACCACTTACGGCGATCATGAACGATGCCGGACGAATTATTTCGCTACATACGAAAATTTGTATTTCACCGGCGATGGCGCCTTGAAGGATGATGAAGGAAACTATAGGATCACTGGCCGGGTGGATGACGTGCTGAATGTTAGCGGACATCGTATCGGAACTGCAGAGGTTGAAAATGCAATCAATATGCACACTAACGTTGTAGAAAGCGCTGTTGTTGGCTTTCCTCACAGCATCAAAGGGCAGGGCTTGTACGCTTTTGTGATCATGGAGAAGACAACTCATGAAGTAGAACGTGCTAAATTAGATATACTGGAAACCGTTTCAAGAATCATTGGCCCGATTGCAAAACCAGATAAAATACAATTTGTAACCGGTCTTCCTAAAACCAGGAGCGGTAAGATCATGCGGCGGGTGTTGAGAAAGATTGCAGAAGGAGAAACAGAGAATTTAGGCGACATCACCACGTTGCTTGATCCGGGCATTGTCGAGGAGATCAAAAACAACAGGCTGTAAATCTGAATCTAAATCTCATGCGCTGAACATGGGTTGCTCTAAGAAAGAAATTTTTTCTGAATTCAATGATCTTCTTTCTACGTAACGTTTCCCACTTTTGGAGTGTGTTTCTAGCATAGGTCTCAATCATCCTCTTTGGGATAGAGTTGTTAGTTTAACGCTACATCTATTTCTAAATCTGGCGATGAATATCTAACTATGTTCTGATGCATCTTTGCTATGTGAATCAAAAATTATTTATCCAATTTGATGCATCCCAGGAACCTTTTCATACAAGATTATAACTATACTCTTCCCGAAAAGAAAATTGCTTCTTACCCTTTAGAAAAGAGAGATGAATCCAAACTACTAATCTTTCGGGATGGATTGATCAGAGAAGATATTTACAGGAATATAGCGAACCACCTGCCGGAAAAATCCGTCCTCATTTTTAATGACACAAAAGTCATCAAAGCAAGAATTCTTTTTCAAAAACCTTCGGGTGGTGTAATAGAAATTTTTTGTCTCGAGCCTTATGAAGAAACGAATGACTATGGAGTGGTTCTTCAAAAAACGGGAAAGGTAAGATGGAAGTGTATGATCGGAGGAGCGAAAAAATGGAAACAAAATGTGCTGGAAAAGATTTTAAATATTGATGGCATAGAAGTAAAACTTTGCGCCACGCTTGTTGAGAAATTAACTGACGCCTACGTGGCAGAACTGACCTGGCAACCGCCGGGCTATTCCTTTTCAGAAATTTTAGAGTATGCAGGTGATACGCCTTTGCCTCCTTATATCAAGAGAAATGCTGAAGAAGCTGATGTCGCCAGGTATCAAACTATATACTCAAAATTTGAAGGGTCTGTAGCAGCTCCAACTGCAGGACTACATTTTACTCCGCATATCTTCGAAGCGTTGCGCGAAAAACAAATCAGCGCTGCATTTACAACATTGCATGTAGGAGCAGGTACGTTTAAGCCTGTAAAATCATCAACAATGGAAGAGCATGAAATGCATGGAGAGTGGATGGAAATTTCTATTTCGTTTATCCGCGATTTGCATTCAAATACTTCAAATGGCATTTTCTGTGTTGGCACCACCTCCGTAAGAACCGTAGAAAGCATTTACTGGATGGGAGTCAAATATCTACTTAACCCTCATATTTCCATTGAAGAAATGTCTTTAAACCAATGGGAAGTCTATGATTCTCCATTGGCTGGAAATGTCTACACTCCAATAGAAGCACTTGAAGGGTTGTTGAGCTTCTTCTTCAATAAAAAGATTGAACAGCTTTTCATCCAAACCAAAATCATTATTGCCCCCGGCTACCAATTCCGACTTACTAACGGGTTAGTCACTAATTTTCATCAGCCAAAATCAACGCTGTTATTATTGGTCGCAGCGATCGCAGGGAAAGACTGGAAAAGAATCTATGAATATGCCCTGGAAAATGAGTTTCGTTTTTTAAGTTATGGTGATGGGTGTTTGATTTACAATGCTGTTCGATAATATAAATAAAGAATTTTCGTTTCGTTAGGTAAATAAAAATTACCACTTGCAGCCAACCCATTTTATTGACTGACTGAAAACTTTTCCGGCTGTTTCTCTTTTTTAATCAAAAAAACATAAACGAAAAATGAAAAAGAAATTTTTTACAATTCTATGCTTAATCGCGGCAATCAATTTTTGCGGAACGTTTACTTCATTTGCACAAGTTGAAAACGGGGACACCGTTAAAACCACCCCCCGTGCTACGGAAAAGAAAATAAGTCACAATTACAATTTTATTAAAACCAACATTACCGGCCTCATATTTAAAAACTATTCGCTCCAATATGAAAGAACATTAAGTCGCAAAATATCGGTTGCTCTTCAATATAGAATTATGCCTACGACGGGCATACCTTTCAAAAGCAACATATTGAAATTAGTAGGAGATGATGACCCGGATACAAAAAAGATAATTGAAGATTTTAGGTTAAGCAACTACGCCATCACTCCTGAGCTAAGAATATATTTAAGTAAAAAAGGTTATGGGCAGGGATTTTACGTTGCTCCATTTTATCGCCACGCTTCTTTTACTTCCAGCGACCTGAATGTTTTTTACACTGATGATTCTAACAACGAACAGAGTATTAAGCTGTCTGGAAAACTTACGAGTAACACGGGTGGAATATTATTTGGTGTGCAGAAGACTTACGGAAAGCATTTTGTGCTGGATCTTTGGCTATTGGGTCCGCACTTCGGTTCGGGCAACGGAGATTTTAATGGAATATCCAGCCACCAACTAAGTTCCACCGAACAGGACAATCTGAGAAGCCAGCTTGATGATCTTGATATCCCATTCACTGATAAAACTGTAAATGTAAATGCCAACGGCGCCTCTCTGAAATTAGATGGGCCGTGGGGAGGGCTTAGATCTGGAATCTCCCTCGGGATCAGATTCTAAAAAAAATTGTCTATACGCCTGGTCAAAGCCAGGTTATTTTTAGAAACAATAATAATTGGGAGACGTTCTACCGAACTCTCTCATAAATCAGCCGCATTGTTCTGAAAGATGCGCCCGATTGAAATAAATTGAAAAGGTCTTCCTGCCTTCAAGTGCAGGGAGACCTTTTTTTGTTTGCAACATTCTTTGCTGATGCCCCCGGTAAAAAAAATGACTCACCACAAATATTTAAAGCGCTGCAATAGGCAAGCAGGGCTCATATCAATTGGACTTTACTTTCTTTATCTATGATAAATTTGATTGAGAAAATGGCCAATTTAGAGTTTGCCTTTGAAACATAATCTTGTAGATTTGCCATAGGCTTTTTTTTAGTTGACCCCTACCAAATCGAAATATTTTTTTAATAACATCAAAAACACTCACATGAAAAAATTGTTACTCGCTCTTTTCTGTTTAAGCTTTATTTCATCTACAAGTTATGGCCAATGGAGTTCCGATCCATCCGTCGCTGACACCAAGGTTTTTACAGGGGTTAACTTTGAAGGAAATTCATACAGCGTACCCGATGGAAGCGGGGGAGCGATCGTCGCCTGGGAAAGTTCTCTATCGACCGGTGACTACTCAATTTCTTACAATCGTCTTGACAATACTGGGGCATTGAAGTGGGCGGCAGTAACAGCAGGCGTGCAACTTACCTTAAGTACCGGCGAACTTTACCTTAACCACTTACTTGCTGATGGAAGCGGAGGAGCATTCATTTGCTGGGAAGACGATGAATCGGGGTATACGGCAAAAGTGCAGCATATTAGTTCAACGGGAACCAAACTCTGGGGAACTGATGGTGTTACACTAAGCTCGAATGGTTATAATCTCCTCATGTGCAGCGATGGAGCCGGAGGTGTCATCGTATCATGGATAGATGATTCATATGATCCTGTCAATTTCTTTCCACGAGGCTTTGCCCAGCGGGTCAGTTCTGCAGGATCAATTATGTGGGCCGCAGGCGGAGTAAGGATACTAAATACGCCCGGTTATGATGCGGCATTTGCGATGATATCCGACGGAGTCGGCGGGGCTATTTTTAGTCTTGGCGATACACGGAATGATACTTATGACCCCGTAACAGACGAATCTGATAACATAGACATTTTTGCCCAACGCCTGAACAGCGCTGGGACTGCCTTATGGGGATCAACGGGTGTAGCTGTTTGTACTGACGCGAAGAACCAGTCTCCAAATGGAGATGCACAACACAATTATATGGTTTCGGACGGAGCTGGCGGAGCGATCATCGGGTGGGAAGATTACAGATCCGACCCCGGGAATGGAAATTCGGATCCCGCGCCAGCAGATATCTATGCACAGAGGCTAAGCTCTTCTGGGGCGGCACAATGGACTGCAAATGGTGTGGCTGTTTGCACCGCTACCGGCGATCAGAACACCATTTCGATGGTGAGTGACGGGGCCAATGGAGCTGTGTTTGCATGGCAAGATGACAGAACAGACTATAGATTGTATGCCCAAAGGCTCAATGCAAGCGGTGCTGCGCAATGGACTGCCAATGGAAAGGCGGTGGCTTCTCTTACGGGACAATTTAGTTATACTGCTACTGCTGATGCCACAGGAAGTTCGATGCTGGTAGCCTGGGCTCAAGACTTTGATCCACCACAAAACATTACAGCTCAAAAAATCTCGGTCTCGGACGCGTCTTTTTTATGGGGAACAACGGGCACTTTAGTTTGTGGGCGTACAGACGCACAAACCGATCCCGCCATTGCAAGTAATGGAGGTGGAGGCGCAATTATTAGCTGGACAGATCAAAGAATCGGGTCAACTGACATTTACGCCAATCGTGTGCTGCAGAATGGAAGTTTACCAATTTCGATTTTAGATTTTGGCGTTAAGTTAAACGCAGATAAAGTGCTGTTGAACTGGACCACATCCATTGAGATCAACAGTAAAGACTTTAATATACAAAGAAGCAAGGATGGTGTCCATTTTGAAAACGTAGGGAATGTTGCTGCTGCTGGTAATAGCAGTATTTCGCGCAATTATATTTTTGAAGATTTGGATGGATTCTCTTTGAAAGGCAAAGATATTTTTTACCGGATAGTGGAAACCGATGTAAGCGGACAGACATTTTATTCAGCTATACAAAGCGTAAGAATTCCGAGTGGCATAAATAAACTAACACTCGCTTATAATCCTGTAAAAAATACAGCCCGGTTACGTTATGAAAGTATTGCAAGTGGCAATGCTTCCATTAGAGTTCTCGATCTGGCAGGAAAAGTTGTCTTGACCAAACATCTGGGTATTTTTCCAGGTATGAATGATATACAATTAGCAACAGGCAACTTGTCAAAAGGCATTTATCAAATCGAGCTTAGCAGCAATAATCATCATGCAATTGTGAGAATGTTGAAAGAATAATCTCGTTTTCACCATTCCTGTTCCGGAAGACAACGGTCACAGCTTTATCCTGTTACTATGGATAATTTTTAAGTGATTGCTGTCTCCCGGACTTGTGAATAGCCGCACTTGTTGCGTGCTAACTGCTGAATGCTAATTTGTATTTTGAAGTCGCGGGTTTTCCGGCTTCGGAAATGGAATCTTCCAACCGGATTAGGTGTGAATTTAAACAGTTTGGAAAGGTTAATTTGATACAGACTTTAAAAAAAAGAACACCTTGCCAGATAGAAATATTGAATGCAGATTAAAGTTAGCATTCAAAACAAAGTGCAAAGAATTATTTTTCAATGGTGACAGGTGTTCCTACAGGAATATAACTGTATAAATCTTTTGCTTCCGTATATTTTAAGGAAACGCACCCATCCGTCCAGTTTTGGTAATAATCAACTGTCCATTCTTCTTGCGGCCTCGTTGCATGAATAGCAATTCCTCCTCCGATCTTTGCGTTGCGGGGCACCAATCCTTCTGCTTTTCTTTCCTGGAACTTATGAACGTTTTCTTCGGTTGGATAATCTAACAACAACTCGAATCCCCATTTAGGATGAATCTTTTTTAAGAGTACCTTGAATTTTCCTTCTGGAGTTCTTTTATCGCCTTCCATAAACTTATCCCGAAGATCATTACTTCCGAACACACATGGATAAGTTGCGTACCAACCCTCATCGTCATACACTTTCAGCTCATAATCCTTCTTGGAAATAACGATGTAATATGGATTGTCAGCCTTTGAGTGAACATGTTCCTTTTTTCGGAAATCGTGCCTGGATGCTCTCTTATTCGGAACAAATGAAAGACAGAAAAGCGAAATAATTATCGCAGAAGATAAAAGATGGGTACGGTTGCGCATGATACGGAAAGCTTACTGCAATTTATTTTAAACGCTCATCGCACCAAAATTATTTCCGGGAAACCGGCAGGATTTAACTTTTTTTTGAAATGCCGTTACTGTTCAGGAATCAATCCCATTGTGCTTCAGCCTTTATCCGTTGGTTATCCACTCTCCTGCTGATAAAAATACTGATCTCATAAAGGATAATCAATGGAACTGCGACAATGGTCTGGCTGGTCCAATCCGGCGAAGGTGTGATTACCGCCGCAATAATTAGAATGGCTATGTAGGCATATTTTCGATATTGCTTTAAGTACGCCGGGGTTATTAATCCCAATTTGGAGAGAACATATGCAAGTACCGGAAGCTCAAAGGCAATTCCGCAACCCAATATCAAGGAAGTGAGTGTATCTATATAATCGTCGAGCGTGGGCAGGTATTTGTAAACACCCGTTGTTCCAAGTTGAAAGTTCGCAAGAAAGTTAAAAGTAAATGGAGCCAATAAATAATACCCAAAGGCTGCGCCTGTGAAAAAGCATAAGGAAACCCACCAGATGCTTCCCTTTGCATAGGATACTTCCTTTGATGTAAGGGCAGGTTTCACAAACCGCCATAACTCCCAAAATAAATAAGGAAATGCAACTATAACTGCCCCCATAAACGATATTGAAATTGCTGACATGAACGGCCCGCTTACAGTGCTTCCAAGTAATTCAATGTTTATAGGAGGCATACAAAGTGCATCCCCAAGATGAAGCCTATGTCCCAAATTGCAAAGACCAGAATATGTTACAAAATCTTTTCGCGCAGGAGCAAAAATTATGTTGTCAAAAATCCAGTCTACATAAATAAATATGCCTATAGCAACGACAACAAGTACCGCAGCTGATCTTACAAGATGCCAGCGCAATACCTCGAGATGGTCGATAAAACTCATCTCGGTTTCAGCCGTCTGCTGTCCCCTGATCTTTTTAAAGAAGGCTTTTCTTTCCGAAGTATTACTGCTCAAAAGGTCTTGTTTCTATTTTTTCAATGTAGATGTGCAAATATAACTACGATTCGTCTATCAGTAACAGGTACGAAGTAGGAGATATCAGGGTTGGGGTTTTGAAAACTTATTTTATA